>JAAELC010000556.1 GCA_024227135.1 Gammaproteobacteria bacterium | reverse complement strand
CCCTTTTCACAACGCTGAACCCGGGCCAAAAGACGAGCAAGACTGGATACTCTATTTTTTCCGCGGCCCTAACCCTCTGTGTTCACCAGAGGCGGGCACCCGGGCACAGGCAGTCACCCCATGGATATTCGTTCTCAGGTATCAAATTAAGAGACCATGCTGAAATCATCCGTTACTGCTATCCACCCTGCAAGACTGGTACTCGGGTCCACATCCCGATATCGAAAACAGCTGCTTGAACGTCTGGGAATCGATTTTACCACCGCCTCCCCTTCAATCGATGAGTCAGCCCGGGAAGGAGAAAAACCAGAGGCATTGGTTGTTCGTCTCGCCGAGTCCAAAGCCCGCGCTGCTGGCAGCAGCTTTCCTGACAGCCTGATCATCGGGTCTGATCAGGTTGCCTGTATCGAGGGGCGGATGCTGGGTAAACCCGGAACCCATAAAGCAGCCATTGCCCAGCTTAAGAAGGCCGCCGGTAAACGGGTAACCTTTTATACCGGTTTGTGCCTTCTTAACACCGCAACCGGGGCCGTACAGACTGTGAGCGAACCGTTTCACGTCCATTTCCGCCCCCTCACTGCAAGCCAGATAGAGAATTATCTGAGCAAGGAGCAGCCCTACGATTGCGCCGGAAGTTTCAAATCAGAAGGACTGGGAATATCCCTGTTCGAGCGTCTTGAGGGGGATGATCCCAATGCACTCATCGGTTTGCCCTTGATAAGACTGATCGACATGCTGGCAAGTGAAGGCATCTCTGTCCCCTGACAAAAAATCATGGTTCATCAATCATCCGGTCAGGACAGAACCTGTCCCCCGGAACTGTGCAGTCATATTGATTGCCACTCCGGGAGAGTCCCTGCCTCTTCAGCCGGACAGTCGGGCATTCAGCACACCAACTCTGGTTGCCACATGCATTGAAAAAGCGTAACTTTCCACCTTCTTACCCACTTCCGGTTAGCTTCTTCGTCCCATGAGCGAGAAACATTACATCAGTGCCCAGGATCTGCTGATCGATTCATTCAAGCTGGGTCTGGACATATTTCAATCGGGGTTCAAACCCAATTTTATCGTTGGAATCTGGCGTGGTGGCACACCGGTCGGAATCGCTGTGCAGGAGATACTGGATTTGCAGGGGGTAAAAACCGATCATATCGCTATCCGTACCTCTTCCTACACGGGGATTGGTCAACGGGGAAGAGAAGTTGAAGTTTACGGGCTTGGTTACCTTATAAAAAACATGAACTGGAACGACTCACTGCTGATCGTGGATGATGTATTCGATTCCGGATTAAGTGTCCGGGCGGTCGTGGAAACACTCAAAGGTAAAGCCAGACGCAATACGCCCCAGAATATCCGTATAGCCACCCCCTGGTTCAAGCCCGCCAACAACAAGACAGATTTCGCACCAGACTATTATATCCATGAAACTGAACGCTGGCTGGTCTTTCCCCATGAACTCCAGGGACTGAGTAAAACCGAGATGCTGGACAATAAACCGGGCTTGAGAGAGCTCTTTCTGGATGCCGGACTTTAGATTGATTCGAAAATCCTTACGGAATGACAGAGGACTTATCCGCACCACTTACCGTGGCGGACAATGCAGACAAGCGATGATCAAATCACCCGTTTTCCCAGGACCTTCCAACAGAAAACCGGGATAGCCCCATTCCCGCCGGTCCGAACACACCGTACGGAAACAGAATGGCTGCATCGGGATCGCTGTTCAACGTAAAATCTGCTTTTGAATCAATGACCAGGATAACCATCAACCCTGAGTAATGAGACAGGCTTGTCCTCGATCCCATGATGCGCTTCGGGAAATCCAAGCCTCCAGAATGCTCTCGTTCTTCCACAACCTGCAGTTCTCCCGGCGTACTGCGTCCGAGCCGCTCCGTCTCACCAATACAAGCTCGTTGCTGGCTACACAGCATCTCCGCAAACAGCCTGACGCCCCGTTTGGTTGCGAGCTTCGCTTGCTCTTTTGCGGGCAGCGGTTGTCCCGGCTAACCAGGACATTTCTGCTGGCCCGAGCCACCCAGCAAAATGGAAAACAACTCCATGACTTCATCACCCACAGCTTCCAGACTGGCTGCGCAGTCTTCGACAGTCAGGCCTGTGAGTTCCCAGACACCCGGATCGATATCCGGAGGCAGATCCTTCTGCTCCCCCCAAACCATGCCATATGCCAGAGCTTGCCCAATGTGTACCAATGCCGATTCCAACCTGAATTCTGTGGCAGCCATCGGCTGATGATGACACTGCATACTGGTGGCGATACTATCTGGCAGATTCCAGGACTTGGCCAGTTCGTATCCAACTTCCGCGTGATCGAACCCCAGAACCTCCTGCTCGGCACCCGTTAAAAGCTCATTCTTTCCGTCGGCGATCAGCAGCACATCCCTTGCCTGTTCTGTCTGGTACTGCAAGATGGCCAGTCGACCGATATCATGCAGTACCCCCATGACGAACAGACGTTCTCCATGAAGTACACCACACTTCTTGGCCAGATTGCGCGCCAGGACGCCGCAGGCTACCGAGTAGTGCCAGAAATCCCTCATGATAAACATATCTGCCGGAATACCCTGGAAGAGATCGCAGGTTGCCGTCATCAGTGCCAGATCTCTCAACTCCTGGGTCCCGACGATGGTCACCGCCCGACTGATGGTATCCACCCGCCCGGGAAGGCCGTAAAACGCGCTGTTTACCAGACGTAACATTCGTGCGCTCAGATCTGCGTCCTGGATGATCACCTCAGCGATATCTGCCGCCGACTTTGCAGGGTCCTCGATCAACTGATTGACCCTGAGACAGGCATCGGGAAGCGACATCACCTGATCCAGATCTTGCACAAACGACGCTGCTGTCGTCGCACTGGTGTTTTGTCCCACTTGAATTTGTGTATTGGTCATACTTGAACCTCGACTCGCCTATCAAGAGGTGTCGGCAGCTGTCTAAAAAACTTCAGATTCGGATCTGACCTGTCGATAGGCTATTTAGTACTTTACGTATCGGGGCTTGGATTGCGTTACCAATACTCAACTATTACCAACGGGATAAAGCAGAGACCCGGGATATGGCCAGAAATAAAAACACCTCCACCAACGATGTTCTTATCTTACTATGCAGGTCGGTAACCGGTGTCCTCTCAACGGCTACCGCAACTAAACTCGATTACTCACCTGTTGCTCAGAAGATCCACAAGACATGCCTTAAACCGGACATCGGGTGTTTCGTCCTGTTCGATGGTGGTTTTTCCGGGCTGATCGTTATCAATTTCACCGCGACCGCTGCGATGGAAATATACCGTACGTACCTGTTACATATGGGTATCCCGGAAGACGAACTATCCAACCAGCACACCTCTGATGACGTCAGTAACGTTCTGGGTGAGCTGATGAACCAAATAGTGGGGGACTTCACCGGGAAGGTGGCACGTGAACTCCAGACCGAGATCAATCAGAATCAACCCAGGATGCTCGCAATCAACAAAGAAATCGTTCTGGCGATTAATACACCCCTTGACCGACCACAAGCCAGACGTGTGACTTTCACCACAGAGGCTCGTAGTACTTTCTATCTGGAAGTGGCTATGGACAAGACCGAATTCATAGACCTGCACGATTATCAGAAAGAGGATGACGTCAACCCGGACCGAATCATCGATGAAGCCAATGAGTCGGCTGACGCGGAATCCACCGCCGTATCCAGTGCTGAACAAGACCTGCTGGCAGAGTTGGGCTTCTAAGACTCCCCGCTGTAACTATGGGCTACAACAACTCATTCCGATACTTCGTTATACCCCAATTACTTCACTCATAGAATACCCGGCTATTTTACCGATACCCAACCTGGCAAACCCCTTGATATTGGTCTTTGGGGTTTGATGGGACATCAGCTGAGTATTCCGAAACTGAATTTCCATGAAAACGTGGTCTGGTGCTGGTTCTCCATACGTGGTTGCAAGATCTTGGGCGAGGCAAAAAACATCTTCCAGTTCATCTACCTTATGCAGTGCCGTCACATCGAGATAGATTTTTTCGAAACCCTCCAACCAGGTACGGACAAGAGGGTTGTTGGAAAAAAGCTCAAAATAGATGTCCCGCAATCCCATTTCATTGGCTATTCGAAGAATTTCTCCCTGAACGGACTCAAGAATGGTTTGACACACTCCTTCGGATAATCGATGTTCGCCGGGAATGTCCCGACGCATAACCAATGCTGTTTCGATCGCATCCACCGCCAGAAATATCTTCACCTGCCCCGACTCGTAGGTTACCAATGGCAACAGGTGCACTTTCATGACCAGGTGCCCCGAATAGTGCACCTTGAGAATCAGATAGTTCCGATCCAGCATCCAGGGGTAGACTGTCCAGTATATATTCTCAGTATGGGTATCCACCTGCCGAAAAGGAACCGCCGTACAGTCACCGATTTCACTGCCCAGTCTCAGCATCCCAGCATCTCTTGAGGCGTAAGAAAACTCGATACCTCGACCGCTCAAAGCCTCCAGCCCAACACAGTCTCCACCTGTGATCCGGCATAGTTCGGAAAACGCGAGAGAGATCTCATCGGTGTAGATTAAAGCAGTGCGTTGATTAATCCTGCTGGGACGTAACCCCATACGGATTCCCAGTTGCTGTAATAATCCCCTCAGCCTCAATTTCGTCAGGGCTGCTTCAAATCTGTCGTAACCCACGGTATTCCCGCCGCGAAGCGCCTGATCTCGCTTCCTGGTGAGTATTTCCAGAGACTTACCCAGCAACTGTTCGTCGGGAATTGAATTCAGGACATCCCTTCGTATGAGTCCAGCCACCCCCAGTTCATCCCTGATCTCAAAAGACTCATGGGCCTCAAGCAATGCACGATTGGTACACAACCAGTCAGACAGTCGATCGACGCACCCCCGGTTAAAAAACGGTCGCATATCGACTTCGAACTCTTCCTCCCAGTTACGATGCCATTGCTCGTAGAACTCAAACACATGACCCTTGAGGTCAGGTACTTGACGAAGTACATGATTAATGGAGGTGCCCAGCGCCAGATTTAACGTGCGGCGCTGTTTCCGTATTTTCAGCTCAGAAAGCAGACCATAACGACTCGGTAAATCCCCAAACCGTTCCAATGCTTCCTGCAAGGGTAACCACAAGTCGCAGGAACGCCCGTTCAATTCCATAAAGCCGAGAATGTAAGGATTGTAGTCAGTCACAGAGCCTATACCCGGGTCGATCTGGTCTTCAGCCGCTACCTGCAAACTGTTGGGGTGAACTGCTGAAAACAGGTGCGGGAAGCAATGAATCGAGAACCATCGCTCATACCAACAGAGGTGTAAAGACCCCTGCTCCAACAGACTCCATGAGTTTTGATTTCGTACTGGGGGAAAGCGGTTCAGAGGGACTTATACCATGGTTTCGCCTCTGATACATCCCAGCAGCAATACAGCGCGATGACCACCCGGGTGGCTGCGTACAATAACTGTATACCTTTGTGGATTGTCGCCGCGGGATGTCAATAAGGGCTGCGGCAAGAAATAAGGTCCTCAGTCTCTCCTGTAACAAACTCACCGGGTAATCATTCTTGTCCTATATCCCCATTTACACCCACAGCGTGGCTTCGTATTCCAGTGGGTCAAAGACTGATAAGAAGCATGGCGGCAGCAGAAATAGCGACAGGGCGCATGTCAGCCAACCGGTAGACGCAGCCCCTCCACGATCTGGTATGGAAGAAGCAAAAGATTCTGAGCATTTGTCAGATCCGTTGCTCGCGGTAGTATGCATGGATTGTTGCAATGAAGATCCCGTGCAATCCACCGAACTATTCACCATTGCTTTGCTCTTGGTATGAACACTCACCAGTTGTCCCACGAAGTCGTTTTCATGCCATCCTCAGACTCCTGTTCGAACTCGGCACCGGGAAGAAGTTCCTGCAGTTTGTAGTCGTGCCGGTTACACCAACGCAAGCACTTTTTGAGCGCCGAAACTTCTATCTGCCGAATACGCTCTCGACTGACTCCCAGTTGATCCGCGACTTGCTCCAGTGTGTGTCTTCTAGCCATTGGACGATACTCCATTAATACTTCACCACGAAAGAATTAACGGCCGCCAAATCCCATTACTGAAGTGTTACAATGGCACTCCATCTGACAATCAAGTGATGAAGAAAAACTGAAGTGTCGGGTAGATTACCAAGCAGCGGTTGAAATCTGCCTGTCAGGTACGAATCCACTTTCCAGCGTTCTCAAACTGCCTCGAAAAATACCGGAAAGGGTATCAACCAGGGTATAGTTTTCACCCTGCGCACGGCGCCCTGCCGCAGGACATCCAGGAGATACTAATCTATTCAATTTCACGTTGAAGGGGTACCGGGATTAGAATTTTCAGCCTCACAGTGGTGATGTGTTTGAGCGACAGAAATATCCACCTTGACAAAGGCATCCTCAGCGACTACATCCGCTTTCAAATTCCGGGACAGGTGCAGCATCACCCTGTTGCTCGGTAAGACATAGCCCCGCAACACTTCAATCCCGTTTTCATGTGCCGACTGCATCAACCTCCAGAGCAAGGCCTGACCAATCCCCTGATTCTGAAATTCATCGATCACCGCCAAAGCGAATTCAGCGACAGTCACCTCCTCTTCGGACCGGATGTACCGCGAAACACCAACCCCTCGAAAATCGGACAGTTCCCTCACTACGGCGCACCAAGCGACTCGATCCTTACCATCTACATCAGTCAGATAGTCGAGTTGTTTATCGGTCAGTTCAGTCACCGGACCCGCAAAACGCTGCCAACGGGACGCTGCCGACATACTTTGCAGTCCCCTTACAGTCTCAGCCTTCCACCTTTCCGTTGTAAACTGAAGATCAGGCTCGATACAGGAATGAATCTCATAGGGTGCACCGGACTTCATGACCATCCCAGGATTCGAATCTGACATTCGTTTCTCTCCGAGTCCACACCTGTTCCACATTGCCGGCCTGCTACACCAACCAAACGGAAATTAGCGAGCTAATTTTCCATATTTTACATAAAGTTACAAAATAACCGATAGCTTCGCCACAAACATTTCGCATGCATCACAAGTTACAATTGCAATCGCTATCCAATACTGGATATTGATCAATGATCACCCTGAAAGTAAAAATCCCCACCGGTTTCACCGCTGAACAAGAATTTTGCTCAAGTTATTGTTCCAGTAGACGATTATAAATCTAAAGAGACACTATTTGGAGCAAGGTCATGACTAAAGCAAACGCAATCAACTGGCTTATGGCGCTCGGCGCCGCTTTATTTTCCACCGCCTGGTGTTTCTGGTTATCAGTATAACCTCACCGGCACCCCCAACAGGGTTCAGAACTGTAAAATTTGACGATCACCCGGTAAATCGGGCCAACTCATGCCTGCATTGAGATCACCAATCTGAGCATGGAGTTCCGGACCACAACTTTCGGTCATCAAAGTATCCGGATAATTCGGGCAAGACAGATCGAATAAGTAAACAACCGGAAACAATAGGTCTGAAGACAACGCCATTTGAACATAGGCTGCACGCCCGTCTGCAGCCAGCAGGGTAAGGTGCTCATAGACCTGATCCGGTGTATAAGAGAAATGAGGATCCAGCAGGATGATCCCTCCAAGCCCGTGCAGGGGGAAAATCACAAGAGGGAATGAAACTGAAAGCATAAACAGCCTCCCAAGCACAGAAACACTGGAGACTTTCTCAATCACTCGTAATAATTGCTTAAACAGAGAATCCTCCAAAAAGACAATTTGCCATAACGCTGTTGAATGCTTTGATGACCGGAAAACCAAATGCGAGGCGCAGGAAGCTATGAAGTTGTTCAGAGATTCCCACACTGACGTACCCGTTATTATATACCCTGTGTCAGCAGTTTGACCCCACTATGCAAAGGGATCCTGAGTCTGCCCGTTCTGAATACCCTTCTTTAACCATACCGTCGATTATCTGAAAGATTTCCTCCTGATCCCATGCAATAGCACTATTGACGCTGTAGCGTATCAGACCGTTACGATCAACCAGAAACGAGCTGGGAAAAGCAAATACACTCCAATCCTGGGAGGCCCGACCCTGGATATCCAATAACACAGGAAAATCCACTGCCACTTCCTTCATAAATTCATTGACAGAGTCCGCAGACTCACGAAAATCCACGGAGATAATACTGAAGTCAGCTTCAGCATAACGTCCGGCCAGACGATTCATGGAAGGGATCTCCTCCACACAGGGTGGACACCAGGTCGCCCAGAAATTGACCAGTGTGATCCGACCCTCATAATCGTCCAGCGCTCGACGGACATTCCGGGTGTCCGACAGCCTCAAGGGTGGCGCTGGACGGGGTGAAACCAGGGGTATCAGACCAGGAACACGTAGCTCTCGTATCTGAGGTGAGGGTATTTCGATCACCGATTTCGAGGTGTAAGAAGCCAGTAGCCGCGCAATCTCTGGCTGTATAGTCACTAGATGCCGCATTGCGTCCATTTCAGTTTTTCCACCGACATAATCATCAAGAAAAAACCAATCACCCACATCCGGCAGAACCAATCCATGAGCAGGGGCCCCCACCTGCCAGAAGGCTTGCATCAATCGCCCCATTCGCCAGTGATGAACCCCAGCTTCAGGCTGCACCACCACCATGGGAATCTGCAGAGAACTGACTAACGGGTCCAGTTCCGGTTCCTCCCCCGCAGGGGGCTTCGGGCTGAAAAAATTGGGCGACAGCAGCAGCGCACCTCCCAGTTGCCGATCATTCGGATGGCCGATCTGCCACGCTTGCGCACCCCGAACCACGGGGATTGCCATACGATCATAAGCCATCAGCAGAACGATCTTGGAACTGCGCTTCATCGCTTCGTCGAGCAACGCTTCAATACCGGTTCCGGGGAGCATTCGTTTGTTTTCGCCACCCTCAGGTAGAAAATAGGAATGCAATAGATCCACCTGCCAAACCTCAACTCCAGCTTCGGTCATCGCCTGGCTGAAAGTTCGGAAGCCGGACCAGGGCTGGTCCTGATCGAGGAAAAAAATTGTCAACACCGATCCGTCAGCAGGTAGTACTGTCACCTCTATTTCATTTTCATCCGCATCCACCACAGAGAATTGCCCTGCTGCTGCGGGTCCAGATACCCGGACCAGCAGTAGCAGGGCTACCAGACCGATACAGAGACGCAAGTGCCAATTCATTTGGTAAACTCCTGAAAACTTCCGGTGAGGATCATGGAAACGAGCTAGTGCCAGGATCAGAGCTGGGCTTTTGTTCAGATTTGAAGTATGCCGCGGGAAACACAGTCATGCTGTGTTATCCCTTTCACTAAACAGAAAAACTATTCGGTACGGGTTTCACATAAACTGGAGGCATGAAGTGCAGGAGAGCAATAACAAACTGAATTGCCCTCCCCTCGGAACCAGGTATACTGTCTTTTCCACGGCCCTCAAAACCATTGATCACTCAATTTGGTAGTGGCTGAGCATTAGGTGGGCAGTAGCTCAATACCTTACCCACCCGTGCACGAATGTTCAACGCAATGGAATGTGCGGGAATCACCGCGAAGCCACAGTGAACCGGAAGGGGACGGTTCCAGAGAATTATCAGAACCAACAGCAGCCATCGGGGCACCGGCCGGCTACCCGAGACCGTAGACGCGCCAGGCGGCAGCTATCATTCACACCAGATCTGCAGACTCTATCGACTGTGGTACACCGACGCCAGAATGAGGCCGGGTTACCGGACGCTGCGTCGAATGCTGCCAAAAGCCGCTAATCCGAACCCCAACAAAAGCAGTATCCCGGGCTCCGGCACCTGGGCCGTAACGGGACTCGACAGCGCGATGGAGAAAGGTGGATCAGTACTGACATCAGCTACTTGACCCGTTAATGTCAAGGATGTCGACGTCAGTGTCAGGCCATCCTGAATGGCCTGAGGATCGAGTTCAAAAGCCAGGTCGTTCTCATTGATGAGCAAGTCTTCGACAGTTAGCGCAATAAAATCCAGGTCACCATTACCGTTGACGTCCACATCCAGTTCGTACTTGACAGTATTGGAGGTCACACTGGTACTCAACGGAATTGACTGAAGCATGTCGGCAAGCGAAACCGTCGCCAGATCGATAAGAATGCTGCTCGTTATCGTTGCCTCGAAAGCCTCATCCGGTTTAATCGTAAAACTGTCATTGAGGCCATTTGCAAAATCATGAATCGGGTCGTTGTCCGTGAATGTGAATTCAAGAAAAGCACTGAGCATCAGCTCTAAATCGACTTTGACCCCGGTGGACGACACCGGGGTTACCTCATAGTTCAACGAAAGCTGGGTTCCATCCCCTGAAGTGACATGTACCTCTGACTCCACGAACCCGTAATCGTCCTGTGCACTTCCCGGCTCATAGCCCAGGGGCATCTGCCCTCTTCCTTCAATATCCACCGAATTGATGGGTATGACCAGTACTGCAGCATGAACCGAGGCTGATACGCTAATCAATAAAAAAAAGGACAGCAGGGGAATTATCCATGCTGGACAGCCAGTTACCTTCGTCTTCATAATCCCCTCCGCTAACAAACTTTACCCTAAACAGTTGACGGACCAGCCACTGTCGCCGCAATTACTGGGAATTATCCGATTTTTTTATTACCGAAATCCTTTAATTCGCAGATATACTCGAAAAGCCTATTAATAATGTTATCAGGAGTCAAGCAACACGGGACCTTGTGGGTCAATGACCTTTCACATCAACCGCTTGACACTTCTCACCGGCAGCAAACCAAAAGGTATCTACTCACCCCCCATGGGGGGGCAGTCTCTTGAGGGGTGAGCAGTTACACCAAAAGCTTTATTAGATGGGCTGGGGTCAACCCTCACAACGCTGCCCCCTCTGGCAGAGAGTAGATATCAAAGAAAAAGTACACAGTAATACAGCTGCTGGCGAGAATGACAAACATTCTCACGTACTCCTGGGGAAGTCGCCGGGCGATGTGGGCGGCAGCATACCCCCCCGCCAATGTTCCCAGCAAAACAGCACTACCTTCGTACCAGGCGATAGCGCCTTCGAACGTGAACAGCATAATCGCCATCACCGATACCGAAGATGATATCAGCAGCTTCAGGCCATTCATGGTATTGATGTCAGAATAGCCAGCCAATGCAAGATAGCTCAGGATAACAATCCCCAGACCAGCGTTGAAGAAACCTCCATAGATGCACACCAGCAGCAAAATGACCCACAACAGGATACCTCCCAGCGACGAGGCATGCCGGTGACGGACAGCAAGCTGCTTGAGCGCACTGTTGAGCCGTCCACCAAAGACGAAAAGCAGGGTCGCAAACAGCAGCAACCAGGGAATAGTCTCTCGAAACAGGGATTCCGTGGTCTGCAGCAGCAGATAAGCGCCAAGGACACCGCCGATCAGACTAATCACCATGAGCTTGATCAGCTCACCTTTCTGAAGGTAAAGGTCATTTCGGAAAGCGTATGCACCACTCAGGTAACCGGCACAAGAGGCAAAAGTATTGGTGGCATTGGCGCTGACCGGGGGAACTCCCACCAGGAGCAGCGCCGGAAAAGTGATAAAGCTGCCCCCACCGGCAATAGAGTTGAGAACTCCACCGGCAAGTCCTGCGCCGAAAAGTAACAGCAGTTCAGTTAACATGCTCGAAAAAGCTCAAGGGACCAAAGGAGTGGTTGTGGATACTACCAGACGGAACAACGAATGGAACTTATCCAGACTATCCGGATCTGAGGGCCGCGGAAATTAGTAAGCATCCAGAAATTGCGCTGTATTTTGGTTCGGTTTCAAGGCGTGAAAAGTGGTGCATGGATGCACCGTTCACGAAGCCGAGGATGCATAAGGGGCGCATAGTTTTCCTATGCAACCTTTTCCACAACGCAGAAAAATCTGTCTGGAACAGATTTTCACGCCAGCCCGAAGGGCGAGGCTCAGGATGAGCCGAGTAACCTGGACCAAAAGACGAGCAAGACTGGATAATTGTTTTTTTCCGCGGCCCTTAGGGCTCGCGCAAAAATAAGTTCACATTTCGAGCGTCGAGGCGCCCGGCTGCCAAGGCGTGAGGAACGCGAATAATGAACTATTCAAGCGACGAACAACGCAGGCAGACGGGATGGATCGGCGGTCATAAATGTGAAGTTATTTTGAAGCGAGCCCTTAGTTCGTTTCTTCAGAGCGGGCACGGGAACAGTAAACTGGGAGCCTGCCCAATCCCATGGATATACCTTGACGGGAAAGAGCCGGCTGTCTGAATCCCAATGACTCAGTGCCTTGTTTGCGGTATCTACCGGAGTTGGAAGCAATCAACGTATCAGCTGGTTCAGAATCAGCAGAAGCGAAGCTTCATTCAATTCAGGGTTTGTTCCATCCAGGTACTCCACCCGATTGGATCGTCCATCGTCATCGTTGTCGTTGACTGCATCTGTTCCATCAAAGGGATTCAACCCGTTAGCTATCTCATACTCATCAGGCAGGCTGTCGTTATCGTCATCCGGATCACAGGCGTCTCCATAGTCATCGTTATCGTTGTTTTCCTGTCCCGCATTGGATACTTCCACACAATTATCGACGCTATCTCCCTGATGATCATTGTCAGTATCAAGCTCGATAGCCGTATAAACCACATGGGTGTCAGTTATTGCACCTGCCCCGGAATAATCAATCAGAGGAAGATTGTCGAAGGGGGACCCGGCATTCCACACCTGGAGCAACGCTATCCTGTCGGCCACTTCCATACCGTCACCGACAACTCTGCCAAACACCGTGAATCCACCATTCTGTCCATCCAGGTTTTCCCCATTATCAGCCAGATTAATGAACCATTGACTGGTCGCACTATCCGGGTCTCCTCCTAATTTTGCCATCGCAACGGTACCCCGGATATTCGACCGCTGGAATTCGTTGGCAACAGGAAGATCCTTTGGGACTGCGCTCACAGAACCCTCGGAAAACACGAACCCCCCTCCCTGAATAACGAATCCCGGCATGCTGCGATGAAAAAAACTGTCCGTATAGTCACCATCAGCTACATACCCCAGGAAGTTTGCTACCGTTAATGGCGTATCGGCATCAAACAGCTCAATGGGTATTTTGCCTAAGGTAGTTTCTACTACCACCGTTGTCGCTGAAGCGCTGTGGGATGTAGTTAGAAACAGAATCGAAATTAATACGAGAACGTGAATACTAAGTTTGCTGTAGCTTCTGAACACACTCTTGCCTTTCTCTCGTGTGATTGGTTTCGTAGAAAACAGGCCTGTACCTGGAAACCAACTCACCCCCATGGAATCAGGTGAACCTTCCCGCCAGCAGGCCATGGGCCGACATACCGATCGCCTTCAATCGAACTCAGCCCCCTATTCCTGTCTCACATAGAGGCCATCAGGCGTAAAAAAACCTGGGGTTGATCCCACCAATCAATTAGAACCCACCTTTAGGTAGCGACCGTTTGGGCACTTATCTTCAAAAAACAAAAAAGGGTTAGCAATTGTTAATTCGCTAACCCTTTGATTTATTTGGAGCGGGAAACGAGATTCAACTCGCGACCCCAACCTTGGGAAGGGTGAACATTACTTCGTAATGCAACAGTGCTCTACCCCGCAAGCCTCTCGAGAACCTGATTCTAAAGGATTTTTTGAAATATCGCCTGCAAACCGGAGGATTGATCCTTCATCTGCATTGCTCATGCGGTAAATGTCACAGATATCTGCAATCCTTTCGTCCTTGCGTTCATCGGCCTTTGCATTCAACCAGTATTTACTTCGATGTGGCTG
>JAAELC010000555.1 GCA_024227135.1 Gammaproteobacteria bacterium | reverse complement strand
CCGGGTCTGGAACGCCAAATGAGCACCATGCAGAACGACGAAATTGTCAAAGTTCTGGTAGTCATGAGCGATCAGGCCGACATTCGCGCTCTGAACTGGGAACTGCATGATAGCAAAGCCAGCATGGAATTGCGTCACCATACAGTAATGGAGACCCTTCGCAATCAGGCCAAAAGAAGCCAAGGTGAACTTTTGGATTCTCTTGAGGCCAACAAAGCCGCTGGCGGCATTTTGGGCTACACCCCTCACTGGATTGTCAACGCAGTAGTAGTTGCTGGTACTGTCGATGCCATTCGCGAACTGGCCGCTCGTCCCGATGTGGAACGCGTGGAAGCCGACCTCGTGGTTGAGCTTATTGAACCAGTGGAAAGCAATAAAGTTGTCGACAATTCCAAAGATACAGCCGGCATTGGCATCACTCCCGGTGTAGTGGCTGTGGGCGCTCGTCGTGTTTGGAACGAATTGGGCATCGATGGAACCGGCGTTGTTGTTGGTGAACTCGATACTGGTGTTGACGGCACTCACCCATCATTGCAAGCCAACTGGCGTGGTAACTTCGCTCCTATTGAAGAATGCTGGCTGGATGCTGCCGATCTGAACCATTCTACTCCTCAGGATACTCACGGTCATGGAACTCACACAATGGGAACGGTCTCCGGTATTGCCGCAGACGATACCATTGGTGTTGCTCCGGGTGCCGTTTGGATTGCTTCAAATATCATTAATGGCGGAACCGGTTCCGCATTTGACAACGGTGTCATTGCTTCATTCGAGTGGCTGGCCGATCCCGACGGAGACCCTTTGACCACCGAAGACGTGCCTGCAGTCGTGCAGAACTCCTGGGGTGTTAACGAAAACTTCACTGGTTATTACGATTGTGACAGCCGCTGGTGGGATGCCATCGATAACTGCGAAGCCGCTGGCGTTGTAGTGACCTGGTCTGCCGGTAATGAAGGTCCTGGATCGGAAAGTCTGCGCTCACCCGCCGACCGCGCCACCAGCCCCGGCAACTGTTTCAGTGTTGGTTCCACCGAACATACCGCTCCTTATAACATCAGTAGCTTCTCCAGTCGCGGTCCCAGTGGTTGTGGTGGCGAATTTGCAATGAAACCCGAAATCAGTGCTCCGGGCAGCGACATTTACAGTGCCCAGTCTGGTGGCGGATATACCTACAAGAGTGGTACTTCCATGGCCGGCCCTCACATCGCTGGTGTGGTTGCTCTCATGCGCGCCTCGAACCCCAATGTCGATGTTATTACCATCAAACAGGTCCTCATGGACACCGCTGTTGATTTGGGTACCGCAGGCGAAGACAATACATACGGACACGGTTTTGTAGACGCTTATGCAGCTGTACTGGCTGTTATGGGTGGCGTGGGTACTGTTGAAGGTTATATCACCGACAGCTTAACCGGCCTGCCTATTGAAGGCGCCCTTGTTAAAAAAGCAGGCGCTTCCAACCAGGCTCTCACCGACGCTACCGGTTTTTATTCCATGACCATGCCCATTGGCGACTTCGATTTCGAAGTCAGCTTCTTCGGTTACAACCAAGGCGCCTTCAGCGTGACTATTCCTGAAGACGCTGCTGTAAACGGCGACTTCGCTCTGGTTCAACTGCCCACCTCCGTGGTGAGCGGATTTGTTTATGGCCCCGACAATAATATCGTACCTGGTGCAATTGTTAAAGCGATGGACACCCCCGTGACTGAAGCCATTGCCGATGCATCTGGTTTCTATAGCCTGGAACTGCCTTCCGGTTCCGGAAGTAATTATACCCTTCGCGCTCGTTTCAACGGTCTTGGACGTAAAACTCACAACATTGAGCTTCTGGCCGATATGACTCTTGATTTTTACCTGCCCGAATTGACCGCCGAAGACTTTGAGTCAGGTGATTTCACCAGCTATGACTGGGATCAGGACAGTACTCCCTGGACGGTAACTTCTGCAGCTCCATACGAAGGAACTTACAGTGCCAAGAGTGGAGGCATCTCTCATAGTGACGCTTCTGATTTGTCCATAACCATGGAAGTTTCCAATTCCGATGAGTTGTCCTTCTGGTACAAAGTGAGCAGTGAACCTACTTACGATTTCCTGCGTTTCTTCATCGACGGCTCCGAAGTTCAGTCCTGGTCCGGCGAAGTTTCCTGGACTCAGTTCTCCACAACGGTTGACCCCGGTGAACACACTTTCACCTGGTCCTACACCAAAGACAGCTCCGTCAGTGACGGTGACGATGCAGGTTATATTGACTTTGTTGAATTTCCTGAGCATCAGGAACCAGGTGTTCCGGGCATGGCCCTCAGTGCTGGTTCTTTCGAAGCTATCGTGGAAATTGATGGTTCCGACGAACAGTCTTTGACCATCAACAACGTAGGTACGGCTCCTTTGAGCTATGCCATCGCTTTGACTGAGAATGGTGTAGCTGAAAAAACCACCAGTCCTGTTCCTTTCAAGGAATTGCAAAAAGGTGAAGAAGACGACCGAGTAGCTATTGACCCGTTGACCGGATCCGGTGGACCTGATGGTTATGGTTACGGCTGGACTGACAGTGATGAAGGGGGAGTTGTTTACAACTGGATCGATATTTCCAGTTCCGGAAACCCCGGCCCTTCAGGTGATGACCAAAGCACAGGTCCTCACAATCTGGGCTTCGATTTCAGCTACTATGGAAATACCTTTGACAGTGTTAACATTTGTTCCAATGGTTTTGCCAGCTTCAGTTCTTCGTCCACATCGTATTCCCATCAGGGGATTCCCTCGCCATCAGACCCGAACAATCTTTTGGCTGCTTTCTGGGACGATTTGAATCCCAGTGCCAGTGGATCGATTTATTACTTAGCTTTGCCTGACCAGTTCGTGATCCAGTACCAGGATGTTGTTCACTACAACTCTAACACTCCTGAAACTTTCCAGATTATTCTGAACGCCGACGGCAGCATTATCTACAACTATGAAACCGTCTCCGATGGATCCGGTTGCAGTGTAGGTATTGAAAACGGTGCTGGCGACGATGGCCTTCAGGTTGCTTTCAACAGCTCTTACCTGCACAGTGGTCTGGCCATTCGTTTCTCTGAAGCAGATCCTCTGACCTGGGTCATAGCTGATCCACTCAGTGGAAACATTGGCGTAAGTGGTGAGCAAATGATTGCTGTTAACTTCGACGCCACTGGCCTGGCTGCCGGTACCTACGAAGCGGTCATGACCGTAACTTCGAACGATCCGGCCAATAGCTCGGTTCAACTGCCCATTACCATGGAAGTAACTGACGGTCTCAGTGCCGCCGGTGACGCCCTGCCCAATGTGGTTCGTTTGAATGGCGCTGTGCCCAACCCGTTCAACCCCATGACGGAAATCAAATTCAGTCTGCCCCATGCTTCTCATGTGGAACTGAAAGTGTATGACGTCTCGGGTCGGTTGATCAGCAACCTGCTGAGCGAAAACATGGACGCCGGTTCTCACTCGATTACCTGGATGGGCCGTGACAATGCTGGCAAATCTGTAGCCTCGGGCACGTACTTCATGCGCCTGAATGCCGACGGAGAAACCAACGTTAAAAGCATGGTTCTGGTTCGGTAATTTGAGTTGAACATTCACCCGTGGGGTGGTTTCGTCCGCCACCTCTCGGGTTGCCTTCAAGCCCTCAGTGATTTAGTTCGCTGAGGGTTTTTTTGTACGCCCGGCCGGGGCGGAACCGGGCAAGCGCGGGGTCGGTTGAATTCGACAGTTTTTAATGGCTGATAAAACCGCAGAAATATGGTATTTTTTCTATCTCAATAAATCCTTTGAGCAAAATAAGTGTTATGAATAGCGGTGCTTTTCCACTCTGTTTTTGAAACGTGCACCACCACTTTAATGTACCTCCAGAAAGGCCATTTCATGGCAATCGAACAGCTCAACGAAGAACAGGTTCGTCAATGGTCGGCCCAGAAAAAAGATAAATGGTGGTTGGAGAATATTTTCCGCGGCGATATGCCGCAATTGACAGTCCGCTCTGCCTTGACGGGCATGCTGCTTGGCAGTGTGCTCAGCTTGACCAACCTGTATATCGGTATTCAGACGGGGTGGACTCTGGGTGTCGGCATCACCTCGGTGATCCTGTCCTTTGCCGCCTTCAAAACCATGGCCCGTATGGGGCTGGGCAGCGAAATGAGTATCCTGGAAAACAACGCCATGCAGAGTATCGCCACTGCTGCAGGTTATATGACCGCACCGCTGGTGACCAGTCTTTCGGCCTACATGATTATCACCGGTAAGCTTATTCCCATGGGTGTGTGCTTTGCCTGGATGGTCACTTTGAGCCTGTTGGGTGTGCTCTTTGCGTTCCCTTTGAAGCGCCGGTTTATTAATGAGGAACAGTATCCGTTCCCCGAGGGTCGAGCGTGCGGTGTCGTACTGGACGCTTTGCACTCAGAAACCGGGGCCCAGGGGTTGTACAAAGCCCGATTGTTGGGTATTGCGGCGGGCTTGAGTGCCTTAATCGAGATGCTGCGCAGCGAACGGGTAATGGAAATGATTCGGCTTCCGTTCCTGCATTTGCCCGGTTATTGGGACGACCTTGTGTATCGGTTTTTTACACCATCAATTGCCTCGATTCCTTTGCGCGACCTGACGGTGCGACTGGACTCTTCCATTGTGATGATGGCTGCCGGTGGGTTAATGGGTATTCGCACGGGAATGTCTCTGCTGATTGGAGCTGTGCTGAACTACTGGGTTCTGGCACCATGGGCCATGAACGCCGGAATTATTGAAGGTACTGGCTTTCGCTCCATTCTCATGTGGGGCATGTGGGGTGGGGTGGCCATGATGACCACAGGCTCATTGTTCAGTTTCTTCAGCAAGCCCGGCCTAATTATGCAAGCCATTCGGGGGCTCACTAACCGCAGCGCCGGAGCTGGCAAGGACGACGTATTACGCGATATCGAATTGCCTGGAAAAATTTCTGCCATCGGCATTCCTGTGTTGGGCGCAATCATCGTCTGGATGGCCTGGGAGTTCTTCGGTGTGGCACCCTGGTTGGGGGTTGTTGCCATCCCTCTGGTCTTTGTATTTGTGACCATCGGTGCCACCTCGGCCGGGCTGACTTCCATTACACCCACATCGGCCCTCGGCTACCTGACCCAAACCACGTTCAGTGTTCTTGCCCCGGGCCGGATCACAACCAATGTCATGACCGCCGCGATCACCGCCGAGGTGGCCAGCAATACCTCCAATTTATTGATGGATATCAAACCAGGGTACATGCTGGGAGGTAAACCACGACATCAGGCCATGGGGCATGTGCTGGGAATCTTTGCCGGTGGTCTGGTGGCAATTCCGGTTTTCTACGCCTTGATCCAGTACGATGCCGCGAATTTGTTGAGTGACAAATTGCCCATGCCTGGTGCTGCTGCATGGCGGGCGGTGGCCGAGGTGCTGACCAAGGGACTCGGCTTTTTACACCCTTCAGCACAGGCGGCTGTTTTTATCGGGGGTGGACTGGGAATCATTTTCGAGTTGTTGAAAAAATGGACCAAGAACCGTTTCCCACTCTCTTCGGTGGGTATTGGTTTGGCCTTCGTGATCAGCTTTTCGACCTCTTTGTCGATG
>JAAELC010000554.1 GCA_024227135.1 Gammaproteobacteria bacterium | reverse complement strand
ATGCCGGTAGTGATAGATGAGCAAAAAGACAAGTAAGATGGGATATTTTATTCTTGCCGCAGCCCTAAGTTTGCCTGATCTCTGAAGAGGGTTGAACTCATGCCGTACGCTACAGATTCCAACCGACCAGACCCGGAAAACGGTTATCCAAACCGGCGGGTACAGCATCGTAAGCTATCGGCCTCGCGGATAGTCTTCCTGCTGTTGATCTGTGTGGTCTCAACCGGCAACAGTGCAGCTGTGTATCGCTGGGTGGATGAGAATGGCCGGGTTCAGTTTGGAGACCGCCCCCCCAGAGACAAGGAGGTCAATCAGATCACCATCAAAACAGCCCCAACGCCATCTTCCACCGCCCCCGCCCCATCAACTGAGTCTGTGGACACCAAGGAACGGCTCGAGAAACAACAGCGTATGCTGGATGCATACCGGGATGAGCGGTTTGAGAAGCAGGCAGAATCCAAAGAACGGAAAAAGCAGGAGGAAGACCGGGCCAGAGAGTGCGCTTATGCCAGGGATCGGTTGAGTCGGTATCAGGGGGCATCGAGTATTTATGAACCGATGCCCGATGGTACCGAGCGCACCCTGAGCGATGAGGAAAGAAAGTCGACCATCGCGGGTACCCAAAGGGCGATCGAGAGACTCTGTCGTTAGTGCCGCCGCCGTTGGTGAAACTCAACAAGCTGTGGCAAGGCTATGGGAAACTCATTCCGTGACACGCTGTGAATACTTTCCTGTAAGCTCGACGGCAGCTCCCCTGCTGCCGACGGTCGCTCCATGAGTCACCCATATCCTCGCTTTGTATATCTTACTGCACGGGATTATTGAGAAATTACCCGTTGGTTATCAAACGGATTGACACGACTCGATCCCTGCAGTTTTCCAGTAGCCCTGCCCCATCTCCATTCTCAGCGAGACGGGGCGCTTTTTGAGGGTACGAAAGAAGGTAGCGGAGTCATTTCGGCGGGGAGTGGCTGGTGGGCATCGCAAGCGAAGGAGTCGATAACCTCAATACGCTCTTCGCCCAGTGGGTGGGTCCGCAGAAACTCCACGGGTGGTGCACCAAGGGATGTATTTTTTTCTTCCTCGAGCAGCAATTGGAACAGCTCACGGCTGCCCGAACAATGGCCGTAAAGTGCAATGAGTGCATTTAGACCCAGAATATCTGCCGCCTGTTCCTGGTCACGGCTGAAACTCAAGGCTGTCAGGATGCCGGATCCCCCCACAATGTCGTTGATAAGGGTATTTCCGCCTGCTCCGGATAGTGCAGAAACAACCACCGCCAGTACCACACCGCGGCCCAGGCTGCGCAGAGGGTGGCGGAGCTGGGCATGAGCGATCTCGTGAGCCAGCACCATCGCCAGCGCATTCTCATTGGGCAGACGCTCCAGCAAGCCACGATTGATGACCAGGTGTCCCCCGAGGGTGGCGAAGGCATTGACCGTGGGGTCATTCACATAGTGAATCCGCACCGTCATTCCCGCCGGTAACGCCATTACTTCCACCAGTCGCCGGGTCAGCTCTTGAAGATAATCCGGCAATTCACCACCTGATGATTCCACCGGCACCAGGTTCTCAGCCAGATCTTGTTCGTAGCTGAAGGGAACCTTGGTTACCAGATAGTCAGCCGCCAGACCCAGCACCCAGAACAGCACACCCAGCGCCACGACCACGACGGCCAACAGTTGAACCAGCTCCTTCAGGGGATGGGTTTCGCTGGTATTGATGCCCTCTGGTATTGGACGATTGCTGTACTCCAGGATTTTACTCCCTATCGGGGGGGCGTTGCTTGATAACGGCGGTACCGTAGGCCAGCACTTCCACTGAGCCCACCGTATTCCTGGCACCTTTGGAAATCGAGGAAGTCTCCAGCTTCACGTTGAATACCATCTCCCCCCCTTCCTGCTCGGCTTGGGCCTGAAGGCGCAGCAATGCCTCGCGGCGAGCACGGTCGATCAGGCTCTCATAGGACTTCATACGGCCACCGACCAACGCTCTGAGTCCAGCAAGAAAACGCTTGAAGTAGTCCACCGAAATCACCACACTGCCCATGACCAGGGTGGTTTTAATACCTGGTTCCAGGTCTTTCGGTAAATGTCGGGTGGCGAATACGGGTATACGCCGGTAGTCTGCTTCGCGCCGAATGATGGAACGATAGTGACGTTGTTCGGCAAGACGGCCGAAGGTGTATCCGATAATCAGCAGGATCAGTACTATTCCCAGTTCAAACATGGCTGGTCAGTCCAATTCCACGGCCGTTCCATAGGCCAGCATTTCTGCCGCCCCCTGTGCAACCGACGAGGTGGTGAAACGTACATTGAGCACCGCGTTTGCACCTACCGCGGAGGCCTGCTGCGCCAGCCGGTCTATGGCTTCCTGGCGCGCATCCTGCAAAAGTTCCGTGTAGCCCTTTAATTCACCTCCTACCAGATTTTTCAGCCCGGCCATGATATCCCTGCCAACATGTTTGGCCCGCACAGTGCTTCCCTGTACCAGCCCCAGATGGCGGACAATGGTCCGTCCAGGGACAGATTCCAGATTGGTCATCAACATCTTTAGTTACTCCCGTCAAATACTACAGGAAGAATAGCACCATCGTGATACTTGGGAAAACCGCAGCCAACGAGCCTCTACCAGATAATAGTACTCAAACCGCAGTTTACGGCTTATTGCCCGGCCTGTGCATGCAGGCGTGGAAAACTGCCTGACACCCGACTTTTTGATACCGATACCTTTTATCGATCAAGTTCGGCTGGAGATACTGTTGCCTGATGTGGAAATGGCGAATGATGCGCTGTTAGGGCAGCGATGGCAACAGGTGTTACCGGAAAGGTGGGGGATGTAACGCTGCATTAAGCAGGAATTGCACTACCCGCTGACCTGGTCCAGCCACCCGACCACCCTGCTCTCGAGATTAAGAATGGAAAGGATTGTAGCGCAGTTTCTTTCGCTTTTTTACGTTGAAGTCCAAAAACCGCAAAGCTTCCGATCTTCGGAAATCACGGGTATTGATTCTGCTGTCCTGTGCATTTTTTTGTGGCAGCGGTGATTGCATCTGCAATCCCCGGTCAAACCTGGAACCTGTATATCTACACCGGGGATGATGAGCAGACCTACGTGTCTGCCAAAGCCCCGTCCGAGTGCGCCGGCGCATCAAATATCCAATACTTGTCAATGTATGGAAAATATCAGCCTGCAGACCTGTCGGTACCCTACCTACCCCATCAAAAATCCAAATGACTGGATACGCGAATACGAAGGAAAAGGATTCCCCTTCACTGAACGACAATGAAGCCTGACATCGTCACCTGCTACAGAGTCCTCTGATTCGCGAAAACTCAGGAAAATCCAGGTATTTATTCGTCTGTCTTCTTACTTAAGGCAATTAATGCGGAGTAAACGGTAATCAATCGAGTCTGTCCCCATCGATCCGGGGCTATGCACCTGCTGGTCTCCAGCCCAACGGCCAGACCCTTACTCCCGTTGCGTTTCACGGCACCACCAACACCGCTTGGGACAACGCCGCCATCTCTTCGACAATTGGCAGCCAGACGTTTGGTACCGTCCCGGAACCTTCCACCCTCGCATTGCTCGGTCTCAGCCTGGTCGGTTTGGGTTACAGACGGCATAGCAACAAGAAAAGCTCCTGACCAAAGTCGTAGATCCCGAACCACACCCCGCTATGGTTTGCCCAGACGGGGTTTTTTACTGTTCGAATGCCGGCCCAAAGAAAGCTGATTGGTTTTGCCTCTGCGTTCCTGGCAGGGCAAACGGAACGGATTCGAAACTCCCCCCGTGACCTTACAACTTTCCAGCCCACTCCTGTCTGTGGGTCGAGCCGCCTTTTTGATCCAGGTCCGGAGTCGATCGCCGTGTCCGGTTGGCCGGCGGTGACACGATTCGACGTTCGTTAAAAGGTTTCAGTGGTGTAAAAACAAACCAGCTCAGTTCCAACGCTCCCAGGGCAACACACCGGCCAGCTCATCGCTCAACCTGCGTGCACCGTTGGCCAGTCCTGGAGTAACGAATAACAGTGTACCAACCGCAGCCACAATGCCATATCCCGGTGGATGAACAACCCAGGTATCCCGAAAAAAAGTTTTCTGAAATGTCCTTGGGTGACACATTCGCAACCAGTTCCGTAAGACGTAGCGCCTCTGGGTAAAGCGTAGTGAGGCCGGGGCGGTCGATTGGGACCGTCGCTCCGATCTGAACCATCACCAGGGCCAGCAGAAGTATGTCCAGAAAGCGCACCAGGTTGATGGACCAATCGGGATGTGTTTACCGCATGCGTAGACTGTAGATCAGGAAAATCCCTCCACCACCCGATCAAACAGCCGATAATTGGCAACCGCCCGGAACCAATGCCT
>JAAELC010000553.1 GCA_024227135.1 Gammaproteobacteria bacterium | reverse complement strand
TTGGGACAGCACCCGCTCTATTGCCGTACTTTCCAATGACGTGGATATTGATGGCGATCCACTCCAAATCATCGGCGTGAGCGACCCCGAAAGCGGATCGGTCTCCACGGATGGTGAAACTGTCAGCTATACGCCTGTTCCAGGGGTATTAGGCACGGTGACCTTTGCATACATCATCTCGGATGGGAACGGCGATACCGCTAGCGCCGGCGTTTCCCTTACCGTCACCGCTGTGAACCAGGTACCACTGGCCGAAAGTGATACAGCGAATACGACCGAGGATACCAACACGACCATCGATGTGCTTTCCAATGATAGCGATCCGGACGGTGATACGCTGACCATAGCAGCAGTCGTCCCGGGAAGCGGTGGCACCACCTTCACCAACGGTGATCGGATTACCTATAGACCGGCAGTTAATTTCACAGGACAGGATTCGTTTACCTACACCATCAGTGATGAGCGTGGTGGTGTGGCAAGTGCTTCCGTATCAGTCACTGTTTCCCCGTCGAATGATCCTCCCGAGGCAGTCCCGGACATCGCGATCACCGACGAGGACACCGGGGTGTGGATTCGTGCCCTGACAAACGACTGGGATCCGGACAGTACCGAACTGGCCATTCTGTCCGTAACCGATGGGCAGCACGGTGGATCTATACTGGAGAATGATCGAATCCGTTATTTCCCACATGACAATTATTTCGGTCAGGATAATTTTACCTACAGCATGAGCGACGGGGATGGTGCCGAGACTACGGGGACTGTGAGCATCACCATTGTCGGGGTGAATGACATGCCCAACGCCGGAGATGATTCAGCCAGCCTGAACGAAGATACCCAGGTCGTGATCGACGTCCTGGTCAATGACGAGGATGTGGATGGCGATAGTTTACGTGTGGCGACCGTGACTCAGGGAACCAACGGTAGCGTCGATATCGAAGACAACAGCATTCGATATACCCCCGCCCGGGATTTTAATGGGACCGACAGCTTCACCTACAGCATTTCGGATCCAGGGGGCTTGATGGATTCCGCCATCGTAAGCCTGGTTATTCACCCGGTTGACGAGGGCCCGTCAGCAGACGGGGTGCGTATTACTTTTCCGGAAATCACCCGGGAGGGTAACACCGATATCCGCACACAAACCTGTCTGACCAGACCAGAAAGCGGCTTTACGTTTCTGACGATTGATAACCCACGATGTATCTGGGTCGATACAGAGGTCGAATTTACCGGCAATGCCACTGTCTGTATCGACTACCGCGAGGCGGTTACACCCCTGCCATTGGATACAGTGATGATTCGCTGCGATGACGGACACTGCGTACCGCTGCCCACCCGGGTAAATTACGATACCGAAGCGGTGTGTGGTGACACCCCGAGTCTATCCATGTTCGTGCTTGGCAACGCCCTCGACAGTGACGGCGACGGCACCCAGGACTTCGTCGATGCCTGCCCCTGGACCCATGAGCAGGCGCAGCAGGACAGCGATGGTGACCGGATCGGTGATGCCTGCGACCGCTGTCCTACAGTCTCCGATTACACCAACATCTGCGGCGGAACAGGCCTGGAATTGCACAGTGGTTTCAATCTCATCGGTATCCCCATTGATGCTGGTAACCCGGAACTGAGCGCCTTCGGACTGCTCAGGGCTATCGGCGATGAGACACTGGTCTCCCATATTCAGCAATTTAATCCCACAACCGGGACGTTCGAGAAGGCCTATTATGAAGGTGACCTGCTACAGGGAATCGACTTTCAGATTAAATCCGGTAGCGGTTATCAGCTATTCATGAAACAGCCCATAAAGGGCCTTCGTGAACTAAACAAAGGCTACAATCTGATTGGTGCACCCAACACCCGGGGCCAAATCGGGGTCACCGCCTTCTTACTGCTGACCAGCATCGGGGACGAAACGATACTCTCAAGCATTCAGCGCCTCAACCCTGCATCCGGCCGAATCGAATCAGCGTCCTATTTCAACGGACGGCCCGTGGGTGTCGATTTTCCCATTAATGCCAAAACCGGCTACATCCTTTACCGGCGATAGGTTCCGTTGATTTCCAGTGAAACACTTGTGTCAACTGGCCGTCGGTTCTCAGCATTCATACGGTCTTCGGGATAAATGCGGATGGTTAAATTCAGAATTCCTCAGAAGTAATGTGGTGGTTTTTTGCAACTGCTCACCCCCTGAGGTTACTTCGCTTGGGTGGTCTGTGGAGGAAGTGTCTTTGGCAGGGATGCCAAAGCCAGGCCTGCATGGAGGTATTGACGGCGTGTTCCGGAACAGACTACCCATGCGGCGAGAGTAGTTACGGTTTTTTTTTGATTACAACCCGCTTATGTTAGTGTTCAGTCCAGGTCTTCACTGGTGAAGACAAACAGCTGGAATTTTATGAGAGAACGGAAAGCAAGACCCCCTTTGGCTATCGAGCAGTGTAACGATGCCGTCTGCACACGACTTCCGACCATATTTCAGGGAGAAAATCGATGAAACATCGCTATTTCACACACGCCTTTCTCGCAGCGGCCATCACCGGCGGCTTTTCAGTCAATGCACAGGCAGCCACGGAAATCCAGTGGTGGCATGCCATGGGCGGTGCGTTGGGTGAGCGGGTCAATGAAATCACGGAGAATTTCAACCAGTCTCAAAACAAGTATAAACTGGTCGCTGTCTACAAGGGCAGCTACGCGGAGACCATGACCGCAGGCATTGCCGCTTTCCGTTCCAGGAAGCACCCACAGATCCTGCAGGTTTTCGAGGTGGGCACCGCCACCATGATGGGCGCCAAGGGGGCCATCAAACCAGTTCAGGAGCTGATGGGGGACGCTGGCGTTCCCTTTGATCAGAAATCCTATATTGGCGCAGTGGCGGGGTACTACACGACCACCGACGGTAAGATGCTGTCCATGCCATTTAACAGCTCGACTCCGGTCTTGTGGCGAAACAAGGAAGCCTTTATCAAAGCTGGCCTGGATCCTGAAAAGCCGCCGCAAACCTGGCCCGAGGTGGGTGAGTATGCCAAAAAGATCGTCGAAGCCGGTTATCCATGCGGGTTCAGTACCGCCTGGCAATCCTGGATACACCTGGAGAACTTCAGCGCCTGGCATGACGTTTCCTTCGGTACCAGAGAAAATGGTTTCGCCGGCACCGATACAGAGTTTACGTTCAATAGCCCGCTGCATGTGAAGCATATCCAGCAGATGGCCGACTGGCAGAAAGACAAAATTTTCGTTTACGGCGGCCGACGCAACCTGGGCAATGCCAAATTCACCAGCGGCGAATGCGGCATGTACACTGAAAGTTCGGCCGGCTACGGCGGTTTCAAAGCCGGTGCCAAATTTGAATTCGGCGCCTCCAATCTACCCTACTGGCCCGACGCCAAGGGAGCCCCCCAGAACACCATTATCGGCGGGTCCAGTCTTTGGGTCCTGAGTGGTCATTCAAAGGAAGAATACGAGGCCACGGCGGCCTTTTTCAACTTCCTGTCTCTCCCCATGGTCCAGGCCTACTGGCACGCCAACACCGGTTATGTACCGATCACCCTCGCGGCCTACGACCTGATGAAAAAACTGAAATTCTATGACGATAACCCGGGACGGGACATACCCATCCTGCAAATGAGCGCCAAGGCGCCAACGCCCAACTCCAAAGGCCTGCGCTTTGGCAATTTTGTCCAGGTCCGCAGCATCATCTACGAGGAACTGGAAGCCATCTGGGCCGGTAAGAAAACTGCCCAACAGGGGCTTGATAATGCGGTCAAACGAGGCAACGCAGAACTTCGCAAGTTCGAGAAACTGCAAAAGTAGCACTATAAGGAACCGTTCTTGCCCTTGATGGCGAACGGTTCCTGCCTTTTTTCGATTCCTGGGGAACTATGGAAAAGCGGGTCACTTTCCGGCATCCGTTACTGCCCTATCTGCTGGTTCTGCCGCAGATCCTGATCACGGTAGTGTTCTTTTTCTGGCCGGCCTCTCAGGCCCTGTACCAGTCGCTCCTGCGCGAGGATGCATTCGGGCTGAGCAGCGAGTTTATCTGGTTTGAGAATTTCACCGATCTGTTCCAACAGGCCGAGTATTTGCAATCCCTGAATGTGACGGCTGTCTTCAGCCTGTCCGTGGCCATCACCGCCATGTCCATCGCTCTGTTCCTGGCGGTCCAGGCGGATCGGGTGATCCGGGGTGCCATGGCTTACAAGACGCTCCTCATCTGGCCCTATGCTGTAGCGCCGGCGGTAGCAGGTGTACTGTGGCTGTTCCTGTTCAATCCCAACCTGGGTATAGTCGTCTACTATCTGCGCGCCGGGGGATACGATTGGAACCATGCGCTGAACGGAGACCAGGCGATGACTCTGGTTATTATCTCCGCTGCCTGGAAGCAGATCAGCTACAATTTTCTGTTTTTCCTCGCCGGCATGCAGGCGATCCCCAAGTCACTGATTGAGGCCGCCGCCATTGACGGGGCCGGGCCGGCGCGACGGTTCTGGAGCATCATCTTTCCGCTGTTGACACCGACGACTTTCTTCCTGTTGGTGATGAATGTGGTGTTCGCCTTCTTCGACACCTTTGGCATCATCCACCAGGTTACCGAGGGCGGTCCCGCGGGGGCTACCAATATCCTGGTTTATAAAGTCTTCCACGACGGTTTTCTGGGTCTTGACCTGGGTGGATCGGCGGCCCAATCGGTGGTGCTGATGGCCATCGTCATCACCCTGACCGTCATCCAGTTTCGTTACATCGAACAGCGGGTGCACTACTGATGGTGGAGAACCGCCCCTGGCTGACCTGGACTACCCATCTGGTGCTGATCCTCGGCGTACTGGTCGTCGCTTTTCCCATCTATGTCGCTTTTATCGCTTCGACCCACGAGTTGGAAGCATTACTGCAGGCTCCCATGCCGCTCCTGCCCGGTTCTTCCTTCCTCAAGAACTATACACAGGCCCTGACCGAGGGGGCGGTGGCGGTGGGTGCACCGGTGTGGCTGATGATGCTTAACAGTCTGGTCATGGCTCTGGGCATCACTTTCGGCAAGATCACGATTTCCCTGCTGGCCGCCTTCGCCATCGTCTATTTCCGCTTTCCATTTCGCATGGCTTTCTTCTGGATGATTTTCGTGACCTTGATGCTGCCTGTGGAAGTGCGAATACTGCCCACCTACAAAGTGGTCGCCGACCTGGGCTTGCTCAACAGCTATCCCGGCCTGATCATCCCCCTCATCGCCTCGGCCACCGCAACCTTCCTGTTCCGACAGGTGTTTATGGCGATCCCCGATGAACTGACCGAAGCGGCACGAATCGATGGTGCGGGCCCATTGCGGTTTTTTTTCGACTTTTTGCTGCCCCTGTCGCGCACCAACATCGCAGCGCTTTTCGTGATTCTGTTCATCTATGGCTGGGTCCAGTACCTGTGGCCGCTGCTCGTCACCACCGACGAGCAGCTTTACACGATACTCATCGGTATCAATAGAATGCTGGCAGTGGGAGACGACCAGGCACAGTGGCAAATCGTCATGGCGACCACGATGCTGGCCATGCTGCCGCCCATCGTGATCGTGATCTCCATGCAGAGACTCTTCGTCAAGGGTTTGGTGGAAACCGAAAAGTGATCCCGGAGAACTCAGGAACCCATGGCTCAAATCATTCTTAAAAACATCCATAAGTCCTACGGCAACGTGGACGTTATCAAGGGAGTCGATTGCACGATAGCCGATGGCGAATTCATTGTCATCATTGGCCCCAGCGGCTGTGGCAAATCGACCCTCCTGCGAATGGTGGCGGGTCTGGAAACCGTAGGCAAGGGCGAAATATCAATCGGAGAAAGGGTTGTCAACACCTTGGAACCGGCTCAGCGCAATATTGCCATGGTATTTCAGAACTATGCCCTTTATCCCCACATGACGGTTTACGGCAACATGGCCTACAGCCTCAAGATCAAAGGCATTCCCAAGGCAGAAATAAAACAACGGGTCAACCGGGCGGCGGAGATCCTGGAACTGCCGCCGGATTTGTTGAAACGCACCCCACGCCAACTCAGTGGCGGTCAGCGCCAGCGGGTTGCCATGGGGCGCGCCATCGTCCGCGAACCCAGTGTTTTCCTCTTCGACGAGCCACTCTCCAACCTGGATGCCAAACTCCGGGTCCAGATGCGGCTGGAGATCAAAAAACTGCAACAGGAGCTGGGCGTAACCAGCATCTACGTGACCCATGACCAGATTGAGGCCATGACCCTGGGCAGCCGGATGATGGTCCTGAACGCCGGCATCGTCGAGCAACTGGGCACACCCATTGAACTCTACGAAAAACCTGCTACGGTGTTCGTCGCCGGATTCATCGGCTCGCCCTCGATGAACTTCGTGGAAGGACGCATCGGTGGGGACGGAAAATCGGTTTACCTGGCAGGCGGCGACCACCTGGCTCTTCCCAAACTGGCGGACAGCGACCCCGGCCGCCCGGTAACGGTGGGAATGCGGCCCGAACATCTGCGACTGGTCGCTGAAGGGGACAGTATGCTCACCTATACTGCACAGGTGGTCGAACTGCTTGGCGCAGATACTCTGGTCCACGGCTGCTTACGCCAGGACGGTGAGGACGTCACCGTCCGCATCGAGGGCATACAAAACATCCAGGCGGGGGAACGCCTTCCACTTTCCATTGACAAAGGAAATATCCACATATTCGATGCTGATACCGGGGAGCGACTTGACCAGGTGAAAGCATGCACCGATTCGTAGTCATTGTTACCATCATTTTAGGGTCTGTCAGTATGACCGATTTAACGTTCGGCTTTGATTCGCAAGGCCATCGGGGTGCCCGCGGGCTGATGCCCGAGAACACTCTCGCCGGATTCGCGAAGGCACTGTCGATAGGCGTCACCACTCTGGAACTGGATGTGGGATTCACCCGGGACCGGGTCGTCGTGGTGAGCCACAATCCCCAACTCGAGCCGGAAATAACCCGGGATGAGAATGGAAACTGGCTTACCGAATCCGGTCCTGCCATCTGGTCACTCACCTTGCAGGAGCTCAGAGTCTTCGATGTGGGTCGTCTGAAACCGGGGACTGACTACGCAGGCCGTTACCCCCTGCAAACACCAGTGGACGGGGCTCGCATTCCGACACTTACCGAATTAATGGACCTGGTTCATCGCTCAGGCAATGCTGATGTCCGGCTCAATATCGAGACCAAACTACGCCCCGGAAAGCCGGGTCTGACGGCCCATCCCCGGGACATGATCGCTGCTATCCTTCAAGTCGCCAGGGAAAAAAACTTCCTCCATCGAATTACGATCCAGTCATTCGACTGGCGCACGTTGCAGGAGGTGCAACAGCAGGCACCCGGGGTTCCAACCTCTTATCTGACAGTGCGGCAACCGTGGCTCGACAACATGGAAGCCGGCCAACCCGGCCCATCACCCTGGACCTCCGGTTACGACATCGACAACTATAATGGCAATATCCCCCGTATGATAAAAGCGGCCGGCGGGCACATCTGGTCGTCCTATCACAGGGAGGTCACCGTTGAGAACATTGCCCTGGCTCATACGTTGGGACTGAAGGTGAAAGTCTGGACCGTCAACGATGCTACCCATATGGATTCCCTGATCACCATGGGTGTGGATGGTATTATCACCGACTATCCGGAACGTTTACGTGCGGTTCTCGAAACTTGTGGAAGCCCGCTTCCCGAACCAACCCTTGTCCCATTGTTCCAGACCGAGTCTGCTCAAAACCCCTGACCTGTACAGCTAATTGCTATTATTGATGCCCCTTTCTCCATCGGGATATACCAAGACCTGATTTTCGAGGCGACCCAGACACTAACGTAAGCTGTCGCTGTGGTCCTGGTTTAAAAGAAAGATCCTGAGTATCTACTCACCCCCATGGGCGATCTGTTCCAGAAGACGTCATCAATTCCTCCCTGTAGACTTGTCTGTGGCATCCCTCCCAAAGACACTTCCTCCACAGACCACCCATGGGGGGTGGGAGCACAGCGGCGATGGAGAACAGGGCACCTGGACCTGTATTTTCTCAAGTATGTGTTGTGACGGACGCAGTCCCGGTATAGGCTGGGCTGATATCCTGGACATTTTTTACGGGAAATTCAAAGATGGACGATCAATCGATAACTGGCGCCTCTGCTGAGGGGTTCCGTTTTCGCTTCGATTTCGAAGGTAATGTCGTATTGGCAACCGGTTCACCTTATTCCGGGATGGAGCGCGTATACCTCAATGGCGCACTCTTTTCCCAACAACGAAGCTTTCGTCGAAACAGCGAGCACAGGTTCAATCATCAGTCCAAAGAGTTTTGTGTTCAGTTTGATATCTCCAGCAAAAAAAAAGGCATGCTGGAGTGTACACTTATCGCCGACGACGTTCTGATCAAGCGCTATCGTTTAACGCCTGCTAAAAGGCAATTTGGTCTCAACTATGTACTCTCTTTGATAGTTATTGCTGGATTCTCAGTACTCTTGTCAGTTTACAATTATTCCTTCTGGTACTTCCTGCCCATGGGAATCGTACTCGCTTACTTTTATAGCTGCGACAACCTGGATCGCTCGACTATCGAAGAGATCGAAATTCCTGGCTGATGAGTTTTTATCACGACTTTCCGAAGCAAATACCAGTGCCATTCAACCTGGCACCTGCCTATAGAAGATCCTGTAAATATTATGAATAGCGCATGGAAGAGAGAAGTCAGAGGAGCCCTGGGAAACTTGAGAAGTGGCGCAGCATTGCTGCTGCTGAGAAGGAAGAAAGCAAAAGACTTCTATGTATCACCAGACCAGATTTTCGTTCTGGTAGCACTATTAACCAGCGTGATGCTCATTGGAGGATATGTCGCGAATCTCCCGCGCCCGGAGTTCAATATCTTTGGCATCGCTGAGATCACTACATCGGTGTGCCTGCTTGGGTTATGCGCTTATCTGCTCTCCAGGCTGTCCGGTGAAAGCAGCAAGTTCACTCTTCTATTTACGCTGCTGATCAGCCTATGGACAGTTCTCAATGTTATAGCATTTGCAATTGGTGAAGAACGCGTTTTCTCTCTCTGGTACTTTCGAGGGGACCTCAAGCATTTCTATCTTCTGTTGAATATCTGGCTCACAATCGTTGTGGTTACCTCGACGGTCCGCTTGTTTGATGTTAATAAACGCAAAAGGATACAGGTATTGCTTATCTATGCAGCCACCTTTGCCGTTCCCATGAACGCGATATTTTTTGGAAATCTGTGGATGCCGGGTTACAGCGGAGATGACAGTTATGAAAAGTATTCGCAGATAAACGAAGAACTTACCTATTATCGGCAAATTGAGCTTATTGATGAAACCAAGAACCTACTCATGCCTCATAGAAAGGAGGTTTCTGATATCTACTTTGTTGGATTTGGCAGCTACGCCTATCAAGATGTATTTATGAAGGAGGTCCTGTACGCACAAAATGTTCTTGATGAGCACTACGACACAAAAGGAAGATCGGCCGTTCTAATAAACAACGTGAAAACGGTTGAGGATATTCCGCTGGCCAACAAAAGCAATCTTAACTTGCTGCTCAAGCATATCGGCAACCTGATCGACCCGGAAGAGGATATTCTCTTTCTCTACCTGACCAGTCATGGTTCAAAAAACCAGGAACTCTCAGTCGATCTAATGCCCTTGTCTCTAAACGACATCAGGCCTTCAGACTTAAGTGACGTATTGGGTAACTCGGGAATCAAGTACAAAGTTCTTCTCGTTTCTGCCTGCTACTCCGGTGGTTTCATTGAGCCTCTCAAAGACGAGAATACCATCATCTTTACTGCCGCCAGGAAAGACAAAACCTCATTTGGCTGCAGCAATACCAGGGAGTTGACTTACTTTGGTGAGGCAATTTTCAAGAATCATATGAAAAACGACTACAACTTTATCAGTGCATTCGAAAAGTCCATTCGTACGATACAAAGCATGGAAGGAACGAAGCAGCTTGATCACTCTGATCCCCAACTGTTTGTGGGCGATCAGATAAGGGAGAAGGTGGCTGTTATTGCAGATGATATGCGGCAGTTCAATTCTCAATAGGATTTTCTGGCATCTCACGCGAGCTAAACCACCACACTACCTGACTGTTCCCATTCCCTTTGTCGGCAATCGATTGACAGATCGCCGGAGACAGGACCGAGTGCGCGCAACCTGATTAATCAACGCTTGCCCATGGCACTGGCCGTCTTGGCCTTTCTCACTAACTGGACAAACTCCGTGCGGTAACCATA
>JAAELC010000552.1 GCA_024227135.1 Gammaproteobacteria bacterium | reverse complement strand
TGGATGAATATTTTTTCGCTATATGGCAGATATTTTTCTTTTTCCAGGCGAACAAGATGGGTGCCATCAGTCAATCTGGAGACAGCCGTTGGGGTCGGTTCCACCCGGCCTTCGTCAACATATACCATCGCCCCTGGAGGCTCGCTGGCAACCGTCAGGATTGGTGCGCCGCGCAAGAGCTGCTCCATCTCCGGCTTAAAGAATTTCCAGCCAGCAAATCCGCCTCCGGCGAGCCCCAGTAACAGGGCGACAGCGGCCAGAATTTTACCTATTCCAGCACCAGCACCTGCCTGTTTCTTCCTCTGTCCACTCTGCTGTTTTTTACTTCTCTTCTTTTTCTTCTGTGCAACAATCCGCTTTTCCCCGGTAAGCAAGGCCATAAGCTCTGAAGCTGTCGACGGGCGGTCCTCACGATCCCGTGCAAGGCCGCACATCAGTGCCTCATTGACATGGGCAGGCTGGTTTTCTATGGGTTCAACTTCTTCATGGAGTATCTGGCAGCGCAGCTCACTGGTATAGAAGGGCGGGTTTCCCGAGAGGAATTCATAAGTTATGGCGGAAAAGGCGTATGTGTCCGTCCCCTTCCCTACCCCTTTACCCCGAATCTGTTCAGGAGCCATATATGCAAGGGTCCCGGCACTGTCGTGCCCGGACACCCTTGTTGCAGAATCACGCATTACCCGGGCAAGACCAAAATCGGCAACCTTGGCCGAACCGTCTTCAGTAAGCAGGATATTGAGGGGTTTAAGGTCGCGGTGAATAACCGCCGGGCTGGATGAATGTGAGTAATCGAGGGCGGCACCTATCTGCTGTAGATAGGGGAGTGCTTGATCAAGAGAGATGGTTCCATTGGCCATAAGATGGGCAAGGGTTCCACCATTTACATATTCCATCACAACAAAGGCCTGTCCCTGCCAGGTATCAAGATTATAGAGACGGACTATATTTTGGTGGGTCAGTTCAATGGCAATGGATGTTTCCCGTTTTAAATCCGCTACTGCCCTGGGATCAAGACAGAGTTCCTGGGGGATCACCTTGAGGGCCACATCCTTTTCCATCATCCGGTCACGGGCCAGGTAAACAATGCCCATGCCGCCGCGGCCAATCTCGCGGACAATTTCATAGCGACTGTTTATGACAACACCGACGACTATCTGCATCGATGGTGCGCCACCGGGAGCGATTGTCGCCATCTGCTCAACAGCGCCCTGACTGAGCGTGACATTGCAATGGGGGCAGCTTTGACTCTCTTCAGGAATTTGTTTATTACACTGCCAGCAAGTTTGCATCGTGTGATTATTTATGTTTGAGATTTATCGTAACACCAATCAGCGAAGCCGGGCCAGAATGGCGCTGCCCTTTCCCTTGATCAGCGGATTCTGTTCCCTGGCGGCCTCCCGCCTGGCCCTGTAGGGTACCTCCTCCCGTAGATAGGAGCCCATTTCGGCAACCGTGATGCTCCCGTCGCCATTTACATCGGCCTGTCCTCCGAGCCCTTTAAGGAAATAATAGGTGAAGGTCGAGTGGCTCTTGTCCCTGTACCAGGTGGCCACCTCCCCGCGTCCGGCCCCGGCGAAGACCACGGTATTATCCACCTCACGCACCGGGACAGCGGATTTTAGGAGGGCAGGGCTGATATTTTTATACAGCGAACCCGCCGCAGAGTCCCCGGAAAAGCAGGCATCTATCACCAGGGTGACCGAGCGTGCAGGCAATCTTTCTACAAGGGAGTAGAGTTTTTCCAGCTCATAACCGTTGTTTATAATATTATCAACAGAGGCGTTGACCGGTACCAGAAACGACGAACTACCCTGGGGGTGAGGGGCACCGTGACCGACGTAGTAGATAAAAACATCCGATCTGCCCTTACGCAAATAGTTATAGAGAGTGCCCGACAGGCCATCCCCCCTGCCGAACAGATCGATAAAATCGACCAGGGAGGCGTTGGGGCGAAAGAGGATGTTTTCAGAAGCATAGCCCATGGTCTTTACCAGATATTTCTTCATTACTGCGGCATCACGTTCGGCGTAACGAACATCTCCAATACCCTTATGGTGAGCAGCATAACGCTGGTTGCCGATGATAACCGCGACAGCGTGGGGATTCTTTTTTCTGCC
>JAAELC010000551.1 GCA_024227135.1 Gammaproteobacteria bacterium | reverse complement strand
CCCCCCGCCCTGCGGGACGGGGTGTTAAAGGGTCAAATAATCAAATCGCTGCGCTTTCAAAGTGTCAATCCTTAATGCAGCGCACCGGGAAACCGTATCCACGGTGGCGGCCGCAAATGCGGGCATCGACGTCGTCGAAGTACAGGCACCTGGCGTGCGTAACGTCCGTACTAGTCCAATAGAAGCCCTCGTCGCCCGTATCGACGAGGGTGCCATTACTGAAGTAGCGGGCCCCCGCCACAGGCAATTTTAATGGAGAGGCATAGGCATCTGCATAAGTGTTTGGGATGGAGGTCCAGCTGCCTAATTCGACTTCGAACTCTGATTGGGTAGGCAAGCGGTAACCTGCCGGGCAAGGGTTGTTGGTGCCGTTTACACCCTCCCACAGGGTGTTGTCCTGGGGGGTTAACCAGTCGTAAGGGGGATTTCCTTCTCGAATAAACTGACCATCCCAAGCATTGCTGCCTCCTCCTGGCACAGCTGTGGTGGCGTTGGTGGAGGTTTCATTTCCTTGTTCCAGACCATTTGAACCGCCGCTCGAGGTCCAAGTAATTGCTTCGTGCCCTTCGGTAGCTCTACCCCACTGGTAGAGGTCGCCATAAGCATTGTAGTCGTTGTAAGCGGTAGCCACCTGACTGGCGCCCAGATTGCGGTCCAACCAGCATTGTCCCTCACTTAGAACTTCTTCATAGTCCAGGGTATTATGTGTGATTGAAGTATCGGTACAGTAGGGTTTCACATCCACACTAAAGTGATAATCGGTGTCAGGGGTTGCTGAACCCCAGTAGTAAACGTAATTGTAGTTTGCGCAGGCACCTGCGGGCAGGGTATTGCCCACAAAGGGGTCGGTACCCAATAGCTCGGACTCTACAAAATTAAAATCGCCCGGTGGGTAGACCGTGAGGTAGGTG
>JAAELC010000550.1 GCA_024227135.1 Gammaproteobacteria bacterium | reverse complement strand
GTTTTTGTAATTACAACCGATCTGATGCCGAATCATAAAATAATTATACAGCAGTCCGGCCGTGTGGTTGATTAAAACGAGCGTCTGCTCCAGAAAAGCAAAATCCCGGCACTCACTTATGAGCGTCGAAAAACAAGGAGGAATTAACGATGAAGAAAATGTCAGGAATTAAATTCAGCGGTAAATCGATCAAGTTTTCTATCGTGTTGCTCTTGGCCCTGCTCGTGACTGGTTCGGCCTGGGCCGAGTTTACTCCCGAGAAGGTCCACTTCCTGATTCCCGGCGGAGCCGGTGGCGGATGGGATGGTACGGCCCGCGGTGTGGGCAAGGCCCTGGTAGACTCAGGCATTCTCAAACATGCCTCATTCGAAAACATGTCCGGCGGCGGCGGCGGCAAGGCCCTCAACCACCTGATTTCGACGGCTCGGCGCCAGCACGGTACCATGATGGTTAATTCCACGCCCATTATCATACGTTCTCTACAGGGGGTCTTCCCGCAGTCCTTCCGGGACACCACCCCCATCGCGGCCGTGATCGCAGATTATGCCGCCTTCGTTGTGCCTGCCAACTCCAAATACCAGAGCTGGAAAGAGATCATCGCCGACTTCAAAAAAGATCCCAAGTCCGTGAAAATAGCGGGCGGATCAGTCAAGGGCAGCATGGACCACTTGGTGCCGGCCATGGCGGTCGAGGCAGCCGGCGGAGATCCGCTCAAACTGGTCTACGTGCCTTATGATGCAGGAGGTAAGGCTATGGCTGGTCTATTGTCTGGCGATACCCAGGTCCTGTCCACCGGTTTCTCCGAGGCTTTGGGCCTTGCTCGCCAGGGCGAAGTCCGCATTCTGGCCGTGACTTCCGAGGAGCGTCTGACTCAAGCTCCGGATGTGCCCACCTTGGTTGAACTGGGTTATGATGTCTCTTTTGCCAACTGGAGAGGTTTCTTCGGCGCCCCCAACCTTCCAGCCGAAAAAGCGGACGGCTACCGGGCCATGCTGGCCAAGATGTACAAGACCTCGGAATGGGAGCAGATCCGTACCAACCGCGGCTGGCAGAACCTTTACAGACCAGGCGAAGAATTCATCAAATTCCTGGAAAACCAGGAGAAAGCCATTGGCGGCATGATGAAGAAGCTGGGCTTTCTCAAATAAAACGATCCCGTGGCAGGCGGACTGTTAGTGGACTGCCTGCCACGATTTATTTCCGCAGGACAAAGGCCAAGGAGGCAAAGAGCAATGAACGTGAACATGGAAAAAATGGGGGCTTTGTTTATTCTGGCTTTTTCTATCGCCTATGGCATCTATGCGTTCAAGATTCCCCTGATCTTTCTTTCACGGGAGGAGACCCTGAACGCTCGCACCATGCCCTATGCCTTGTCTATCGCGGGTATCGTTATCTCGCTGCTGATCATCATTCTTCCCGGCTTCGACAAGGACAAAGTGACTACAGTGAGAGAAGCGCTAAGCGGTCTTGACTGGAGGCGCACGGCCTGGCTCACCGGGCTGATGCTCGTCTACAGCCTGAGCATGCCCTGGGTTGGTTTTGTGATCGCATCGATCTTCTTCATGGCTGGCGGTGTCATGATCCTTGGAGAGCGGAACTTCAAGGTGATCCTGATCGCCTCGGTCCCCCTGGTTGTCGTTCTCTGGTTCCTTTTGACTAAGGTTCTGGGCATGTACATCGCGCCGGGTGAACTCTTTTACATCTTGGGGGGAACGGAATAATGTGGGAAGGATTGTGGACCGGAATGGTGACCGGGATTCAAACCACAATGATCCCGATCAATATCGGCTTGGTGCTGCTGGGTTGTTTCGTTGGCAGCTTCATCGGCATGATGCCCGGTTTAGGGCCCATCACGGCCGTAGCGCTCATGATCCCGGTGACATACGCC
>JAAELC010000549.1 GCA_024227135.1 Gammaproteobacteria bacterium | reverse complement strand
GATTCACGCGAGGCAGGATGCCGGTAGTGATAGCTGAGGTGAGAGACCAGCAGGATGGGATGATTCATTTTTTCCGCGGCCCTTACTCTGAGTTGTTTTCCCTTCGATTACTGCCGACTCTTCGGGTGCAAACGGGGGCTTGCTTTGAAACAGAAAGCTCACCCTGGCGCCGGTGACTATCCCCCTCGATCGATTCTAATCAAGGCCCCCAGTTTCGGGTGATCCAGATAATGGATTTCACCACTGCGCATTCTCCGGTGACTCTTGAATCGATAGGTTTGATTGCCGCCCCCCGAGAATTGAGATTCTCTCAACAGCAGATCGAATCGAACATGAAGGAACCGGTTGACACTGATGCTCACGGTACCTTCCATGCGCGGCGAACCATCTGAACCTTTACTCGTGGAGCGAATGTGGACAGGTGTGGTTCTACTTTCACCGTAGATTGTTTGACGCCAGGCGGTGTGCAGCAATGGTTTGACGCCTTGTCCCATGCGTTGCAGACTGTATTGCTCGGGTCCCATTCTACGGCTCGAGATGGGCAGGACTGTGAACGATTCAGGTGTACGGGCACCTGCCAGATCCGGAGCACCGGGGTCATCAGACCAATACTCTGTGGAGCCACTTCCACTATTTGCCCGCTCGAAAATGATCATTTCCACATTGTACTGCCGAGTATTCGCGCCTGCGGAGCACAATGGGTATAGCATCAGCAGGGTCAAAGTGCCAACGACAGCCTTAATAACAGTTCGATTCATGAGTGATTCTCCAGAGGGTATCCTCCCGTAGGCATCATAATGGTCTACCCATGATTTCGTCCAGCACCGCTGAAACCTGCTCGATGCGCCGGTTTCGATCAGACATCTGTCGGAAGAAACGAATTTTATCCCCTCCGTCCAGTTTGTACTCTCCGGCCCTGGTTTGAATCAAGCGGAGTATGTGTCCCGGATCGATATCAGGTACCCCTTCAAAAAGGATGCGACCGGAAGTGGGGCCTGCCTCAACTTTTCGAATGCCCATGGGGTTGGCCTTGAGTTTGAGTGCTGTTACGCCAAATAGTGCCTTGGCAGGTTCCGGCAGCAGTCCGAAACGATCGATCATCTCAACCTGGAGTTCGTCCAGTTCCCCCACCGATTCTGCGCTGGCGATGCGTTTGTAGAGTACCAGTCGGGAGTGAACATCGGGGAGGTAGTCATCAGGCAGCAGGGCGGGGATCTGGAGGTCCACCTCCGCACCGTGGTCCAGAGGACGATCCAGGTTGGGTTGTCGGCCTGCTTTAAGGGCCTGAACGGTTCTCTCCAGTAGCTCAGAGTAGAGGGAAAAACCGATCTCGTGAATCTGGCCGCTTTGTTCATCACCAAGCAGTTCACCGGCCCCCCTGATTTCCAGATCATGGGTGGCCAGCGTGAATCCGGCGCCAAGATCTTCGAGAGATTCAATAGCTTCCAATCTCTTTTTTGCATCCTGGGTAAGTGCTTTGGGGGGCGGTGTGAGCAGGTAGGCGTAGGCTCGATGATGGGAGCGGCCAACTCGACCACGCAACTGATGCAGCTGTGCCATTCCAAGGCGATCGGCCCGGTTGATGATAATGGTATTGGCGCTGGGAACATCGATACCACTTTCGATGATTGTGGTACAGACCAGGATGTTGAAGCGCTGATGGTAGAAGTCCCGCATGATCATTTCCAGCTGCCGTTCCCGCATCTGACCATGGGCTATCTGAACCCTCACACCTGGCATCAGACGTTCCAGCCTGGCCGTCATATTCTCAATGGTGCTGACTTCATTGTGCAGGAAGTAAACCTGCCCGCCGCGTTTTATCTCACGCTGACAGGCTTCCACGATCAGTGCATCGTTCCACTGGCTGACAAAAGTTTTGATGGGGTGTCGTTCGGCAGGCGGGGTTGCGATGATGGACAGATCCCGCAAACCCGACATCGCCATATTCATGGTTCTTGGAATCGGAGTGGCGGTGAGTGTGAGTAAGTCCACTTCACTGCGTAGTGCCTTCAGGCGCTCTTTGTGGCGCACACCGAAACGATGCTCCTCGTCGATGATCACCAATCCAAGATCTTTGAATTCAATGTGTTGCTGCAGTAGCTTATGAGTCCCGATGACGATATCCACGATGCCGCCAGCCAAACCTTTTGACGTGGCGTTGACCTGTTTCTGGCTCTGGAATCGGGAAAAGCTGTCGATCTTGACCGGCCAGTCGGCGAAGCGGTCGCTGAAATTCTGGAAATGCTGTTGGGCCAGCAGAGTCGTTGGTACCAGGACGGCAACTTGCTTGCCTCCCTGGGTTGCCGCGAAGGCGGCGCGCATGGCGACTTCGGTCTTGCCAAACCCCACATCCCCGCATACGACCCGATCCATGGGTTGGGGTGACTCCATATCGGACAGCACCGAATCGATGGTCTGTTGTTGGTCGGGGGTTGCCTCGAACTCGAATGAGCTGGAAAAAACCTGGTATTCATCACCGGGTTCCGGGAATGTGAATCCCTGACTGGCCGCTCTTCTTGCATGTATCTCCAAAAGCTCGGCGGCCACATCCCTGACCTGTTCAGCAGCTTTTCTCTTGATTCTTTCCCATTGGTCCCCCCCCAGTTTGTGCAGGGGGGCGTTGTCCGGTGAAGCCCCCGCATAGCGGCTGATCAGATGCAGGGAAGAGACGGGGACGTAAAGCTTGTCTCCCCGGGCGTACTCCAGGGTCAGAAACTCGGTCTGCATTCCGTTGAGGTCCAGGGTTTGCAATCCCAGGTAGCGACCGACCCCATGATCTTCATGAACCACGGGAGAACCGATATGTAACTCGGTGAGGTTGCGAACTACCTGGTCTGCATCGCGCTGTCGGGCCCGTTTACGTCTTTCCTGTTTGACCCTTTCTCCCAGCAGCAGGGATTCGGTAATGATGACAATGCCCTGGTCTTCCAGCCACAGCCCCTGGTCAAGAGGGGCAACTGTCAGTCCGATTTCACTGTTGGAATTTAAAAACACCTGCCAATTGTCACAGGGTTCAGGACGAATATCGTAGTCGTGCAACGTCTCCCGCAGCATCTCCCTGCGGCCGGCACTTTCCGCGACGAATAAAATCCGGTGGGTTTTTTGGGCGACGAGGTCCTGCAATGCACCCGCAGGTCGATGAGCACGGGCATGAAACCCCAGCGGAGGTGTGGGAGCGGTAGCAAAATTATAAAAAGCCGAGTAACCCCGCCGCCGGGACTCGATCTCCGGACTTTGCAGAAGAACGATACGCTGGTCTTTGAGCCGGGAAGACAGTTCCTCGATATTCAGGTAGAGCTGCTGGGGTGGAAGCAACGGTCGCTCAGGGTCGTGACGGCGCTGTTCGTAGCGTTCGTCTACCTGCTCGAGGAACACTTCAGCCTGGGCTTGCTCATGTTCCATACGTACGATGAGTAGCTCTTTGGGAAGAAAGTCGAACAGGGATTCTGTCCGCTCATAAAAAAGCGGCAGGTAGTATTCCAACCCACCCGGAGCGTTGCCGCTGCTGACTTCACGATAGATGGGGCTGCGCTGAGGGTCGCCCTCGAAACGGTTACGGAAGGCACGACGGAAATGGGCGATACCCTTTTCGTCAAGGGGGAACTCCCGGGCGGGGAGGGTCTGGATTCCCTCTACCCGTTCCAGACTCCTCTGGGACTCGGGATCAAAGGTTCGGATGCTCTCGACCTCATTGTCGAATAGATCAATTCGAAACGGCACCTGAGAACCCATGGGGTAGAGATCGAGCAGGGATCCACGAACCGCAAACTCCCCATGAGCGATCACCTGGGAGACCCTTTGGTAGCCGGCTTTCTGGAGCTGGCGGCTCATATCGTCAAGTGCCAGTTTGTCCCCGGTCTGCAAGACAAAGGTATGGGCGTCCAGGTACTCCCGCGGCGGCAGACGCTGTAACAGCGTGCTAGCAGGTACTACCAGAATTCCCTTTTTCACCGATCCCAGGCTGTGCAGGGTCAGCAGGCGTTGAGATACCAGTTCCGGTAGTGGGGAGAAAACATCGTAGGGAAGCGTTTCCCAATCCGGAAAGGACAGAATCGGGATTGCCTCGCTTTCCAGAAAAAACCCCAGTGCCGCTTCAAGACGACTCGCACTCTGTACATCTTCCGCCAGTACCAGCATCAGTCCCGGAAAAGTCCTTGCTGCTTCGGCAATAGCGAGGGTATCCCCGAGGCCGTAGAGTCGTCCCCAGTGGAGCCGCTCCCCGGCTTTCTCAGGTAATGGCGGAGAGAATGGGGCTGTGTACGGAGTTTGCTGTGTCGTTGACATTTTTGTTGACTGCCTGAAATCGAGGGGGGGATTTTCTCACAGGTTGAGCAATGCGGACACCGCTCGATTGATATGAATCAATAATACCGCTTTCTAGTTAAGGGACTTGACAATAATCAATACCCAGCGGTTGTCGCAGTGCTATATAGATTCGGCCATGAGGGCCTGAAAGTCAGTCATAGCGTGAACAGGATGCCGGAAAAGATCAGCAGAATGCAGTTTCTGTCGGGTGACTACCGCGCTAGTCGAGCGCCGGTTCGGCCACCATGGGCCATCCCGGAGAATCTGTTTGCTGACACCTGTACTCGATGCGGGGATTGTATACCCGCCTGCCCGGAGGGGTTGATCACGAAGGGAAGGGGTGGATTTCCAGTCCTGGACTTTAAAAGAGGTGGTTGTGATTTCTGCCGGGAGTGTGTCTCTTCCTGCCAACCCCGAGCCTTGACTTACGATCCGGTGACCGATCCCCCGCCATGGGATTTGAAAGCAACCTTTCTGAACTCCTGTTTATCTCTCAATAGTGTGGTTTGCCGCTCTTGTGGTGAGGTTTGTGACACCCAGGCCATCCGCTATGAACTGCGCACAGGAGGTAATGCACTGGTGATTCTGGACCAGGAACGATGTACCGGTTGTGGCCTGTGCTTTGCCGTTTGTCCGAACGGCTCGATTAAAATTTTACCTACAGGATCACGCGGACTGGCTGCGTGAGAGGAGATCATCAAGTTATGAATATCTGCAGTCTAGTGGTCCATGCCAAACCGGAGCAGCATCAGTTTGTACATGCCCGGTTGGAGGAGTTTCCCGGCGTGGAAATCCACGGAGGCGATGATTCCGGGAAGTTTATCGTGACGGTGGAAGATGCGGAGTCTGTCTCGGCGGCAGATACCATGATGGCATTTAATTCGGTGGAAGGGGTTATCAGTTCCACCCTGATCTATCACTACGGTGGAGACGATTTAGACGAGGAGGTATCCAAGTGAAATTAACTAGACGGGACTTTATCAAGAGTAATGCTATTGCCGCGGCAGCGACCGCAGCGGGCGTCACCCTGCCCGCGGCCAAGACCGCACTGGCAGCCGAAGACCCCAATGCCGGGGTACGCTGGGACAAAGCTGCCTGCCGCTATTGCGGTACCGGATGCAGCGTGTTGATGGGCGTCAAGGATGGCAAGGTAGTAGCCAGCCAGGGCGATCCGGATGCACCGGTCAACAAGGGTCTCAACTGCATCAAGGGTTACTTCCTGCCCAAGATACTCTACGGCGAAGACCGCCTGACCAAGCCATTGCTGCGCAAGAAAAACGGTCAGTACGCAAAGGACGGCGATTTCGAAGAGGTGTCCTGGGACGAAGCCTTCGATGTTATGGCGGAACATTGGAAAAAAGCCCTCAAGGAGAAAGGTCCCAGCGGTGTCGGCATGTTTGGATCCGGTCAGTGGACTGTCTGGGAGGGTTATGCCGCATCAAAGCTGATGAAAGCTGGTTTCCGTACCAATAACCTCGACCCCAATGCCCGCCACTGCATGGCGTCTGCGGTGGGCGCTTTCATGCGTGCTTTCGGTATCGACGAGCCCATGGGCTGCTATGACGATCTCGAGCATGCCGATGTCTTCGTGCTCTGGGGTGCCAATATGGCGGAGATGCACCCCATACTCTGGTCACGCCTGACCGACACCCGTCTGACTAAAAAAGGGTGTGAGGTACACGTGCTCTCTACCTATGAGAACCGCTGTTTCGAATTGGCCGATAACGGCATGGTGTTCGTGCCCCAGACCGACCTGGCAATTCTCAATTACATCGCCAACTACATTATCCAGAACAAGGCTTACAACAAAGAGTTTATCGACAAGCACGTCAACTTCACCAAGACAGCCACCGACATCGGCTATGGTCTGCGTCCGGAAGATCCCCGTGAGAAGGCTGCCAAAAACGCCGGTAAAGGTAAGCTCACCAAGATCAGCTTCGAAGAGTATGCCGAGTCGGTGTCTGAATATACGCTGGAGAAGGCCAGTAAAATGTCTGGCGTTCCCAAGGACAAGCTGGAAAAACTGGCTAAGGTCTATGCCGACCCCAACAAGAAGGTCTCTTCCTATTGGACCATGGGCTTTAATCAGCACACCCGGGGTGTCTGGGTCAACGGTCTGCTTTACAACGTGCATCTGTTGATGGGCAAAATATCCGAACCCGGTAACAGCCCGTTCTCATTGACCGGTCAGCCTTCGGCCTGCGGAACCGCCCGGGAAGTGGGGACTTTCTCCCACCGGCTGCCTGCCGACTTGGTGGTGATGAAAGAACCTCATCGCAAGTTTGCTGAAAAAATCTGGAAGTTGCCGAACGGTACGATCAACCCCAAAAAAGGCTATCACGCAGTATTGATGCATCGCATGTTGAAAGACGGCAAGATGAACTGCTACTGGCAGCAATGCAACAACAACATGCAGGCTGCTGCCAATCTGAACGATGAGAGCTTGCCGGGGTGGCGCCATCCCGACAATTTCATCACCGTCACCGACCCCTATCCCACGGTGTCCGCCCAGGCTGCCGATCTGATTCTGCCCACCGCCATGTGGATCGAAAAAGAGGGTGCCTACGGCAATGCAGAGCGACGCACCCAGTTCTGGCGCCAGCAGGTAAAAGCGCCTGGAGAGGCCCGGTCGGATCTATGGCAGACCATGGAGTTTGCCAGACGTTTCAAGATGGAAGAGGTGTGGACACCGGAACTGCTGGATCAGATGCCCGAGTACAAGGGTAAAACTCTCTTCGAAGTACTCTACGAGAATGGTCAGGTCAATCAGTTTCCGAAACAGGAGGTGACCGACGAAGCGGGTAACGTCTATCAGAACGACGAGATGGAAGACTTCGGTTTTTACGCTCAGAAAGGACTGTTCGAAGAGTATCGGATGTTCAACTCGGCGCCTGACGTCATCAAAAAGGGCCATGAGATGGCGCCTTATGAGTCTTACCACAAGGCCCGGGGTATCCGCTGGCCGGTCATCGATGGGAAAGAGACCTTGTGGCGATTCCGGGAAGGTTACGATCCCCATGTTAAGACCAGTGACGGTGTTGCCAAAGGTGATGTGAAGTTTTACGGTAAACCCGATGGTAAGGCCAATATCATCTTCGCACCTTACGAGCCACCCGCCGAGGTGCCGGATAAGGATTTCGACCTGTGGCTCTGTACCGGACGCGTACTGGAGCATTGGCATTCCGGTTCCATGACCCGGCGGGTGCCGGAGCTCTACCGTGCCGTGCCCGATGCGGTGGTGTTCATGCACAAGAAGGACGCCAAGAAACGCAGACTGCGTAACGGGGCGATGGCCAAGATCAGCTCCCGGCGCGGTGAGATCGTTTGCCGGGTGGAGACACGAGGTCGAAACCGAATGCCCGAAGGGTTGGTGTTCATCCCCTGGTTCGATGCAGGCCGCCTGGTCAATAAGTTGACGCTGGATGCGACCGATCCCCTGTCCAAGGAAACGGACTACAAGAAATGCGCAGTGAAGATCAGTAGAGCGTAAAGGGATTCACCCCGGGTCTGATAAGGTCCGGGGTGGAACAGACAGCATAGTACAGTTCCAGATTGAAGCAGTATAGTGGTATGAGGCATTCGGTTGAAAAAAGCAAGGACAGGGGGGTGAGCCGTCGTCAGTTCATCGGCCAGACCCTGAAAACCGCTTGTGGCGTCGGCCTCATGGGTATGGGGCTCGGCTTCTATTCCAAACAGGCGTCAACGCTGCCGGCTATGGCGGTTCGCCCGCCTGGCGCGCTTCCGGAAGATGAGTTTCTCGGTGCCTGTATCCGTTGTGGGGCCTGTGTGCGGGATTGTCCTTACGATATTTTGAAACTGGGCCAGCTGGGAGATGAGGTGCCGACCGGCACTCCCTATTTCTCGGCACGTACCGGCCCTTGTGAGATGTGTGAGGATATTCCCTGTATTCCCGTTTGTCCGACCAACGCGCTGGACCACGCGCTCACAGATATCAACGAGGCTCGTATGGGCCTGGCCGTCGTGGTTGATCAGGAGACCTGTATCGCCTTTCTCGGGCTACGTTGTGAAGTGTGCTTTAACGTCTGCCCGATAAGGGGTGATGCAATCACCCTGGACTATCAGCATAACGCTCGATCAGGAAAGCATGCGCTGTTTATACCTATTGTGCATTCCGATGCCTGCACCGGCTGCGGTCTTTGTGAGAAGGCATGTATTCTCGATGAGGCGGCAATAAAAGTGTTCCCGACGCATCTGGCAAAAGGGGAACTGGGCAAGCACTACCGACTGGGTTGGGAAGAAAAGGAAAAGGCCGGAGGATCGCTGGTCGCGCCGGATGCAAAGCATGAGTACCACCTGCCGGAAGGTGTGCGTTATGACCTGCAGGGAAAAGGGTTGATCCTGGATGCCAAAAGCGGCGATGAAATTCCGGTCTCTTCGAACCCCCTGGATACGCTCAACCGCGGACTGGAGGGTAAGTGATGGGTAAGACGCCACTTCCGGTCGGGGTCGAGGCCATTGAGAGTAAAGGCTGGTTGAAGGCTCACCAGTGGCTGATTCTCAGGCGATTGAGCCAGCTTCTCGTTATCGGGCTTTTCCTTACGGGCCCACTGGCGGGAATCTGGATTGCCAAAGGAAATCTGGCCTACAGCATGACCTTGGATGTTCTACCACTGACAGACCCCCACATCCTGCTGCAGTCGGTATTGGCCGGAGTCAATCCCCATCGGGATGCCATTGTCGGTGTCGTGATTGTTTTGGTTTTCTATCTACTCGTCGGGGGGAGAGTATTCTGCTCCTGGGTCTGCCCGGTGAATATGGTTACAGATCTGGCTAGCTGGTTACGCCGAAAGCTGGGATTGAGGAGTGCCACCCCGCTGTCCCGCTCAACCCGCTACTGGGTGCTCGGACTGACATTGGTTTTACCCCTGGCAACCGGGTCGATCGTCTGGGAGCTTTTTAACCCGGTATCTATGGCTTTTCGGGGTATCGTTTTTGGATTGGGTATGGCCTGGGTCTTATTGCTGGGTGTGTTTTTATTTGATCTGTTCGTTGCCAGAGAGGGTTGGTGTGGTCGGCTCTGTCCGGTAGGTGCATTTTACAGCCTGCTGGGTCACTGGAGCCCGGTAAGGGTGACCGCGGTTCAACGTGAGAAGTGTGACGACTGCATGGACTGCTTTGCAGTATGCCCTGAATCCCAGGTGATCAAGCCGGCTTTAAAGGGTGCGAAAAAGGGGATAGGACCAGTAATTGACTTTGCTGACTGTACCAATTGTGGGCGTTGTATCGATGTTTGTGCCGAGGATGTCTTCCGCTTTGGAAATCGATACGCTGAAGAGAAACATAACCTGTCGGAGACAAGTGAATCGAGAGATCAACAAAATCGATTTATCGATGCAGCTTGAATCTATAAACACCGGAACTCAATAAGCCTGATGACGGAGATAATGATGAAAAAGACAATCAAGAACCTGATGATCGCCTGTGTGGCGCTGATTTTCACTGGTACAGCAATCGGTGCCGTGGATTCCCTGAGAGGAAGCCAGGCCATACCGGAGATGTCCAAGGAACCCGCAAAAATGCAGCAGATGGTGGTCAAAGGGGGGGTGGACCGAAGCTACAAGCAGCAACCCCCCGTTATTCCACACGATATCGAAAAAGATAAAATCGACCTCAAGGTCAACACCTGCATGAACTGTCACAGCGAAAAGACCTTTAAGGCGAAAAAGGCTCCCAAGGCAGGTGACAGCCACTATGAGGATCGTGATGGCAAGATGCTGGAAACCCTGTCAGCGCGGCGCTATTTCTGCAACCAGTGTCATGCACCACAGGCCAACGTAGCACCATTGGTCGAGAATAGTTTTGAAGGTTTGAAGTAAGAGAGGGTTGAGGGCCTGGGATCGGGATAGGGCTCATTATCTTCATGACACATTCCCATGCGCTGCGTGGGAATGTGTCTGATAGGGCTCTGCGGTTTATTCATACCGGTGAACCGGGGAGAGGGGCTTTTTGAGCAACCGGTTTGAAATGCCTGGAGTATCCAGGTGTGTTTCGGATGTCGAACCAAGCGCTGACCTATGGCCAGGGTTTGTTAACTGTGTAGTTACTATTAATAGGGGCAGGTGGTCATTATGACTATAGGATCAAAAAAGGGGACTCTCGGTATATTGGTGGTTGGTATCGTGTCCGGTATTATTCTTTGGGGTGGTTTTAACTGGGCAATGGATATAACCAACACGGAAGAGTTCTGTATATCGTGTCATGAGATGAAGGCAACACCCTACGCGGAACTGGAAGAGACGGTCCATTTCACCAACAGGACCGGTGTTCGCGCCACCTGTCCCGACTGCCATGTTCCCCGGCCCTGGATACACAAAATCGTTCGTAAGATACAGGCCTCAAACGAGTTGTATCACCATTTCGTAACCGGCGATGTGGATACGCCTGAGAAGTATGAAGCGAAACGTATGCAGCTGGCACAGCATGTCTGGGCGTCCATGAAAGAGACCAATTCCAGGGAGTGCCGCAACTGTCACAAATTTGAATCCATGGATCTGGAAAAGCAGCAGTCCAGAGGAGCTGATGCCCACGACCCGATCTACTGGGAGGTGGTGGATGGGAAATCACCCAGCTATACCTGCATAGATTGTCATAAGGGTATTGCCCATTCCCTGCCCGAAGGGTTTGATCCTACCTGGAACGCTCCTGGGGAGGGTTAACCGATCCGGGGCCCTTAAAACAGCGACGGCCCGGAAAAGGGCCGTTGCCGTTTTCTCAACAACACCATGCAGGTTGCGTACATGAGGGGAGGAGTCGGCTCATGTGTCCGGTTCCTTTTTCGGTGTCGTGGCCACACAGCTGATCGTATTGTGGGAGTGCCTGAATCCCTTGGCTCGATAAAGGTATAACGACAGAGCATTTTCCATTTATTGTCGTAAAGGTTATGCTCCATTCTTCCGAATTGGCATCAAAGGGTGTCGGTACCCGAGCCGGTCGCTTCAGAAGACCTTTCCCGAGTCGCATCTCGTCTGATCGACTGCTTTTCTCGAATTATCTGTATCCAGAGAGTAATGGTTTAATCGGATAGAAGCATTTTATCAAGGTATAATAGTACCTATAGAAGCGTTAAGAATCCTGTTTGTGAGTTTCTGGAAGCCATCGAATGCCTGAACTAATTGATCCTTTTGGACGGAAAGTGGAATATCTTCGGTTATCTGTAACTGACCGATGCGATTTCCGTTGTTTTTACTGTATTCCCAAGGGATTTAAGGGTTTTACAGAATCCGACAACCGGCTGAGCATGGAAGAGTTTGTGCGATTGATACGTCTGTTCAGCGAACTGGGGGTGGATAAGATCCGACTGACCGGTGGCGAACCGCTGGTGCGCAGCGATATTGTGGACATGGTGACCCGTATTGGTGCCCTTCCGGGGGTGGAAGACCTCTCCATGAGTACCAATGCCTCACAGCTTGCAAGCTGTGCAAAGCAGCTTAAAGATGCCGGTATCTCGCGTATCAATGTCAGTCTGGATTCCCTGAACCCGGAGCTGTTTCATCAGATCACCCAAGGTAACCTGGATCGTGTTATTGCCGGGTTGCTTGCTGCCAGGGATGCTGGAATTCACCCGATAAAGATCAACATGGTGGTGATGAAAGACCGCAACCTCGGGGAGGTTGGCGATATGGTGGACTTCTGCCTGGAGAACCGGTTTACCCTGCGCTTTATAGAGACCATGCCCGTCGGTGCGGCCGGTCAGAGCGCAAGAGACAGCTATATCAGCCTGGATGCGGTGAGACAGACTCTTGAACAGCGGTTTGATTTGGAGCCGGCCAGGATGAAAGGCGCCGGTCCGGCCAAGTATTTTAAGGTTAAGGGTAAACGGCTGAAAATCGGGTTTATCACCCCCATGTCCCAGCATTTCTGCGAAAGCTGTAATCGGGTGCGCCTGTCCTCTGAGGGTACCCTTTATCTTTGCCTGGGCCAGCAGGACAAACTCGAGATGCGTCCTCTGCTTCGGCAGGGAGCAACAGACAATGAAATCAAGCAGGCGGTTATCGAGTCCATCCGTCGAAAGCCGGAAAAACACGAATTCAACAGTCGTCCCGATCAAATAGTCCGTGTAATGTCCATGACCGGTGGCTGAAGCGCCAGGAGTTACCAGGCTCCGGCAAACTGATTCTATATCTGATGTTAACTACTCACGCCGTATGGGTAGTCTGTTCCGGAAGACGCCGTCGATACCTCCCTGTAGACTTGGCTTTGACATCCCTGCCAAAGATACTTCCTCTGCAGACCACCCTTGCGGGGTAGTCTCTGGGGAGTGAGCAGTTACCCGGCGTTTTTTTCACGCACAGGGCAGGGTGGTTCGATTCTTTTCGGGTGCCGGCAATAGGGATTTACGATAAAGACCTCTTGCCGGCTTTCCCATATTTACTTTTCTGTTTTGTTTGCTTCGGGGGCTGCAGTCTCTATTTTGGCCTTGGACCTCAGGTCGACAATATACTCTGAGAGCAGCGCTTTTTGTCTCTCACTTCTCAGTCCATTCCGCATTTCTGCGTAGCTTGGTTTGGGCACTGCTCTGATTTCCTGCAATAGTAGTATGTGCCAGCCAAATTCGGTTTTTACCGGTTCTTCCGAAAACTGCTCGGGTTTCATCTTTTCTATCGCCAGCTGAATTGCGGGATCCATCTGACCATGGCTGAGCCAGCCCAGGTCCCCTCCCTGATTTGCTGATGGGTCTTTGGAATTTGATTTTGCCACTACGGTAAAATCTTCACCATCCTGCAGTTTCCTGATGACTCCATCCGCCTTTTCCCGGGAATCCAGCAGTATATGACTGACTTTGTACTCATTGAGGTTCATTTCACTGAGTTGTTGCAGATAATCAGCTTTCAGCTGGACTTCGGTAATCTTATTGTTCTGGAGATGGTTAGCGATGGCGGCACGTGCCAGCAGTTGCATCCGGGTAAGTTCAAGCTGGGCGGTCACCACCGGGAATTGATCCAGTTTATCGGCCAGTGCATCCTGCTCGAGGAGGGTAAAATTTACCAGTTCCGTCAGTAGTGCGAGGGGTTGACCGGGATCCGGTTTTTCATTGGGTTTACCCTTCTGTTTACTTCGAACATACACGCTGAACATACCCTGGGTAATAGGCTTTCCATTCACCGTTACCAGATCATTTGCGGGTTTGATACCGGGTGGTGTCGGGCTTTCAGCAGCATGGAGACCCCCACCGGTCGTTGCTAGAAGACTGATGAGCAGAAAAATCCGGGTTGGTCTGAATGGCATCTTGAGTCGTCCTTTGTTCTATATGAAAACGAAATGTACTGGCTTCACCTTGGCATTCGTCGGCAGCAGCGCTGTTTCGAACACCCGGAGAAGGCCTGGGCTGGTTATGTCACTGAACATTTGTCAGATGTTATGGTAACGCTTTGTTGAACGGTTTCACCGTTACGCTGGAATAGACGCCTGCAAGAACATAGGGATCTGAAGAGGCCCAGGTTTTTGCCTGTTCAAGGTCGGAAAACTCGGCGACGATCAGGGATCCGGTAAAACCGGCAGCCCCCGGGTCTTCGTTGTCGATGGCCGGGTGGGGTCCGGCGAGCAGAAGTCGACCCTCATCCATCAGTTGTTTGAGTCTTTGAATATGATCCGGTCTGGCGTTTCGTCTGGCTTCAAGGCTCTCCTCGTGGTCCACACCCATAATTGCGTAGTACATCCTTATTTACCTCAATTAAGTTATCACTGCTTGTTAGAGAATCGGGTAACACCAGCAGTATTGGTGAACCCGGCATCGTTCTTAGTCTGCAGGTTTGCTGCACAACCGGAGTCGAGAAGGAGTCCGGAGTACTAATATCCTGTTTTTGTGTATCTACTCACCCCCCCATGGGCAATCTGTTCCAGAAGACGTC
>JAAELC010000548.1 GCA_024227135.1 Gammaproteobacteria bacterium | reverse complement strand
TCACTCAGGGGTATATCCACACTCTGCCAGCTACCGGTCTGTATCGGTAGCGCATAGGCCGTCTCGCCAGCACCGATCAGGTAAAAATCTACTGCTGTCGCATCTGCCGTCCAGAAGTCAATGTGCACCGTATCCTTGCCGGATACATCCTGCGCATTACCGGAAAAATCGATGCCCTGGAAGGTTAGACCCGCCATCTTGATAATATCGTTGCTAGCCACCGATTCCGTTGTTGTTACCGTGGTCTGACCCCAGCCAGGATTAGTGTCCACACCCGTCACATCGGTATAGGCATCACTGAAGATGGAGATGGTATCCGAAGCCGTCGGAGCATCCGGCGCATCTGAAGGTTCTGCGACTACACCACCGCCTCCTGCTGCAACGATAGTGATATTATCGAAAGAAGCATCGACAACACAACCGTCCACAGGACCACAACTGGATTTCAGTTGCAGTGTTATACCACCAGACACATCTGCTGCAACGCTTACAGTTTCTGAATAAGTTGTCCAGGTAGTTGTCGGTGTAACAGGTGCAGGGCCAATGAAGCTCCTACCCGTTTCAACACCAGCAGCATTTCTGGATATCAACTCAATAAATACGACACCCCCGGCTCCTGACAGGGAACCATACACATCAACCGAAACGGTCACCTGGTCGCCACCGCTTATCGCGACAGAATCGAGCTCCATTAAATTAACCTGGCTTAACAGAACATCTTGAGCGGATACTGTTGATCCAGACGCTATCAATCTGGCGACAGTCCCACTCCGACCACCCTGTTCACTGGTATCAAGGGCTATGGATCCTCCATCAGGCGTTTGTGTCCAGCTCGTGAAGTCGCCGCTTTCAAAGTCGCCGTTAGCTAAAACACCCGTTTCACCACCGGTGTCACCTCCCACTGTATGGAAGTACAGGTTGTCGATATAGATCGTCGGTGAATCACCTGCTGTCTGTGCATCGAACTTGAACTGATTAACCTGGGTCAGATCAACGCCTGAAAATTCACTCAGGGGTATATCCACACTCTGCCAGCTACCGGTCTGTATCGGTAGCGCATAGGCCGTCTCGCCAGCACCGATCAGGTAAAAATCTACTGCTGTCGCATCTGCCGTCCAGAAGTCAATGTGCACCGTATCCTTGCCG
>JAAELC010000547.1 GCA_024227135.1 Gammaproteobacteria bacterium | reverse complement strand
TGGCTGCGGATAATACTTCAGCAAAGTTAGGTATCCAGGTACGGCGAATGGAAGTAGATGCCATATCGAAACTGGATGTGACTGGCAAAGGCCTGGATTATCAGGGCACGGGATCATACACAGGCGGCAGCTACGGAGGTCGTGGGGGTGAATATAACGGGGGTACATCGATAGCGACCTACGGAGAATACCGAGAGCCGACCCATTTTGGCACAGGCGGATCTTCTGGCCCGTTAGGCGGTGGCTCGTTAAAGCTGGTGGTGACAGAAGAACTGGTGCTTGATGGTGGGATAGTATCCCAGGGTGCATCGGGGACGAGCAATTCCGACGGTGGAGGCAGTGGCGGCTCACTATGGCTGAATGTAGGCAGCATCAGCGGCACGGGAACTATCGATGCGGGTGGTGGTGCTGGGGCACAAAGCGGTAACGTAGGCAGTGGCGGAGGCGGAGGCCGAGTGGCGCTGTACTACGGCGACGCGACTGGTTTTGACCTGGAAGCCCAGGTACTGGCACGAGGTGGTGCTGGTTATTCTAGCTATGTTCCATGGGGTGGAGCGGGCACGATTTATTTGAAACAGACGGCTACGGCGGGTGAGATACATGTAGAAAATGAGGGAGCACCGGTAGCCAATTCCGCAGCAGCGGAAATTATAAATATCAATGCCGCAGACCGACTGGTGGTCCGTGGTTCTGGAAGCAAAGCCTCGCTAATAAGCAGCACAACGGAAATCTTCGATAAAATCGAACTACGTCAGGGTGGTGTTTTGACCCATGCGGTGGCTGCGGATAATACTTCAGCAAAGTTAGGTATCCAGGTACGGCGAATGGAAGTAGATGCCATATCGAAACTGGATGTGACTGGCAAAGGCCTGGATTATCAGGGCACGGGATCAAGGGCAGGTGGCAGTTACGGAGGTCGTGGGGGAAACTACGATACAGGCGTTTCAAATGACACCTACGGAGAATACCGAGAGCCGACCCATTTTGGCACCGGCGGGTATTCTGGCCCATTGGGCGGTGGCTCGTTAAAGCTGGTGGTGACAGAAGAGCTGGTTCTCAACGGCGGGATATTATCCCAGGGTGCATCGGGGACGAGCAATTATGACGGAGGCGGCAGTGGCGGCTCACTATGGCTGAATGTAGGCAGCATCAGCGGCACGGGAACTATCGATGCGGGTGGTGGTGATGGAAAACAAGGGAGTTACGTAGCTGCTGGTGGTGGCGGCGGCCGAATAGCCCTGTACTACGGCGACGCGACTGGTTTTGACATGGAAGCCCAGGTACTGGCACGAGGTGGTGCTGGTTATTCTACCTATGTCCCCTGGGGTGGAGCGGGCACGATTTATCTAAAACAGAATACAGCACAAACCGGCCAGTTACGCGTGGACAATGGCACCGCGCCAGTAGGCAATGTGGCGATAACGGAGCTCAGTGGTACATTTGACGAGCCGTTTTTCAGTAACGATGCTGATATTAGTGTACAACCCGGCTCGGTATTCAACGGTTCGGTAGATTTTTCAGGAACAAATATCGAAGTAGCCGATTCGACGTTTTCAAGTTCAGTAGATTTTTCGGGTGTGAATATAGACGCGACTGGATCAACGTTTTCCGGTCAGGTAAACCTTTCTGCGTCGCAAATAGATGTAACTGGATCTGGGTTCTCAGGATCGGTTCAAATAACAGATTCGCAGATCGAAGGGAGTGGTGCAGCATTTATCGGATCGCTCTATCTTGCTGGTACACGGATTGATGCAACCGGGATGAATATAAACCTGGTCGATAATTTTGAGATGACCGCAGTGTCGGAATTAACGACCTCGCAGGCAGTGGATGCTTCGACTGAAAAACTGGTGATACAGACCCGGCTGATGACGGTGGACGGGACTTCGAGTCTTGATGTGACTGGCAAAGGCCTGGATTATCAGGGCACGGGATCAAGGGCAGGTGGCAGTTACGGAGGTCGAGGCGGTATACATGGAGCTGGGATTTCAAATGAGACATTTGGAGAATACCGGCAACCGAGCGATTTCGGTACAGGCGGATACAATGGCCCATTAGGCGGTGGCTC
>JAAELC010000546.1 GCA_024227135.1 Gammaproteobacteria bacterium | reverse complement strand
GATAGAGCACAGCTCCGAAGACCACCGGTACGGCCCAAACCAGGGGAATAACCCGTGCCCCGGTGGCTGCTCTTGCCAGCCAGGCGGTAACCCCGGCAAGTAAACCCAGCACCATGATAACAAAGAGAAGACCCTGATATCCCGTATCACTGAAAATAAGGGCGATCCTGGTGAATGCCTGGGTGATGGGGTTGAAGCCGCCATAGGTGTAATACTCCATGTCCAGGGCAAGGGAGGAAGGTGGCGCCAGTTGGCTGAAAAACAGTGCTGACAGGATGATGATTTTTTTATTCATCAGCTTACATCTGCAGCCTGGCTGCAACGTCCTTGCCGTAGCGTCGGGTTATCTCGGCTGTCATTTGCATTTCTACTTTCTGCATGTGCTCAAGGTAGTTCATGATGGTGGTCATCTCTTTTGCCGAGGCAATATATCCGGCGCGGGCAGCATCCTGGAGTTGCCTGATCCTATCCTTCATTACTGCGATGTTTTGGGCGGCATGCTCAGCAAAGATCACGGCAGCGCAATTTTCTGCAGGTTGTCCTGCCCTGGCCTCACTCTGTTTCTCAAGCATTTCTCGTGCCTTCCAGGCAACGGTTTCCGCCCGGACATACAGGTCTGTTAACATCTGCAGGGCATAGGCGTTGGCGGTGATGTCGGCAAGGCCGGAGATGGTGGTGTCTTTCATGCCGGTTGCTACACCGGTTTTGAGGATGGGAAGTGCGGAAAGAGGATTGGATTCGAGGAAGGTTTGTTCTGCAGAGCTGAGAGCTGCCTTGCTTTCAATCTTACCAGCTATGGCGGTGAGG
>JAAELC010000545.1 GCA_024227135.1 Gammaproteobacteria bacterium | reverse complement strand
TAGGTCATTTTTCCTCCTGTCGAATTTCCGGCCTTTTCTCTTCAGCGCCGTAATTAGCTTATCTAGGATTATTACTTCCTCGGGATCCTCGTATTCTGATTCCTCCCCTGCTTCGCTCTGTATTTTCTCACGCTTCATGTCTCTTTTCTGTTCTATTAGGGGATTATCCACGTCCTCTGTCTTTCCAATGATCGCTTCGATTGTGGCGTACACGGCTTGTTTGCACTCCGCGGCGGTTGACATCTTACTTTCGTCATTCCCCTGCGGGTGTCCAGTATCTTCGCTTCTTTTTGCCGTTGTGCCATGCAATTTGTGCAGTTCGCTTTTCCCATTTCGTCCGCCTGCTTCGTGATGTGTCATTACGAGCTGCGGGTACAGGAATTGGTCTGAGATGGAGAACGCCTGTTCTGCGACTCTCAGGGCGTGGTTCCTGGCCAGTACGAGGGCTTTGAATGCGTCGTCCCTGTCCAGGTTGATTTTGTACTTTCTAGCGTACCTTATCATCGTTTCCCACGCATCTTCTAGGAATTCGGTTTGTTCAGTTAACATTTCTGTCAACTCTCTTAGATGTTTTCGTTCGTCGTTGTCGATGGCAAAGCTGTCGCGGCCTTCTGCAAAATTTCTGATGTCTACCGACCTGTTCAGGCATGCTGTCCTGAAATTGAGGATGTAATCGGTGAGCCTGACGGGTTCTTCGATGATACCCCTCCGAATTTGCTCCGCCTGCTGTCGTCTTTGCCATCCCGCCTCCGAGTGGTCCATTTGCCTCATTCTGCTGTTCGTCCTGTCGACCGCGCCATGTGGGGTTCCTACAGCGGGATCTGCCAGGGCGTTACCGGAATAAAGAGATTGGCCCAGGAGGGTTCGGGTATAGACGTTTATTACAATTGTTCAGATATATCGAGATGTTATCCGCTCGAGGACTCTCGTCCAACTGCCGTCT
>JAAELC010000544.1 GCA_024227135.1 Gammaproteobacteria bacterium | reverse complement strand
TGTGGTTTTTGGTATGAATCGGATACAGGACAGCCTCGTCGGTTTGCTTGGAAAGAGTGTCACCGGCATGGGGTATGAGCTGGTTGGAGTGGAATTTTCCAGCCGTGGAAGCGCTGGCGCGCTGTTGAGAATCTACATCGACCATCCTGAAGGGATAACTGTGGATGATTGTGCGGAAGTCAGTCATCAAGTCAGTGGGGTGCTGGACGTTGAGGATCCGATACCTGGTGAATACCAGTTGGAGGTTTCGTCACCGGGGTTAGATCGCCCGCTCTTTGACAGGGAGCACTACGAAAGGTTTTCAGGTAGCCCGGTCAGGATAAAACTCCAGGTAAAACTGGAAGGGCGACGACGCTTCGAAGGCTTGTTAAAAGGCGTTGACGGAGACGAAGTCCTGCTGGAAATGGAAGGTGAACTGTTCAGATTGCCATTGAGTCAGATTGAAAAAGCACGGTTGATGCCAGAATTCTGATTGGAATAAGAAGACGATGAATAAAGAAATCTTGCTTGTCGTAGATGTCGTTTCCAACGAGAAAGATGTTGAGAAAGAAGTTATTTTTGAGGCCATAGAGGCGGCCCTGGCATCCGCAACCCGTAAGAAGCACGGGGGTGAGATCGACGTCAGGGTGGAGATCGACCGGGAGACCGGCGCTTATGTGAGCTTTCGGCGCTGGGAAGTGATCGAGGAGCCGGAGGAAGAGATTGGATTTCAACCGGATCGTCAGATCATGCTCGAAGAGGCTCGCAAGCAGGCTGCGACTCACCAGTCGGGTGATTTTATTGAAGAGCCTATGGATTCCATCGCTTTTGGTCGCATTGCTGCCCAGACGGCCAAGCAGGTCATAGTCCAGAAGGTCAGGCAGGCTGAGCGGGCCAAAGTGGTGGAAGCCTATCTCGAGCGAAAAGGTGAGTTGCTCACCGGTGTGGTCAAGCGCGTAGAGCGAGGCAACGTGATTCTGGATCTGGGGGGTAATGCGGAAGCGATTATCCTGCGGGATGAAATGATATCGAGAGAGTCAGTCCGGAGCGGGGATCGGATTCGGGGGTTACTCTATGATGTCCGTCCCGAGCCCCGTGGCCCGCAGTTGTTTGTCAGCCGCACCCGCCCCGAGTTGTTGATAGAGCTGTTCAAGCTGGAGGTGCCTGAAGTCAGTGAAGGACTGATAGAGATTATCGGTGCAGCGCGGGATCCAGGACTGAGGGCCAAAATAGCGGTGCGTAGCAAGGATACGCGGATCGATCCGGTGGGTGCCTGTGTCGGAATGCGGGGATCGAGAGTGCAAGCGGTTTCCAACGAACTTAATGGGGAGAGGGTGGATATCATTCTCTGGAACCAGACAGCAGCACAGTTTGTGATCAATGCGATGTCACCGGCTGAAGTGATGTCAATCGTTGTCGACGAAGAAAGCGAGAGCATGACCGTTGCAGTCAACGAGGAAAATCTCTCTCAGGCAATTGGTCGTGGAGGGCAGAATGTTCGACTTGCCAGCGAACTGACTGGATGGGAACTCAACGTCATGAACGAGGAGGAAGCCTCGGCCCAAAGCGAGGCTGAGTCTCACAGTCTGGTCGAGAACTTTATGAAACAGTTGGACGTGGATGAAGAGGTTGCGTCTATTCTGGTGCAGGAAGGTTTTTCCTCCCTGGATGAAGTGGCTTATGTACCGATCAGCGAGATGCTCGATATAGAAGAGTTCGATGAAGAGATCGTACAGGACCTGCGAAGCAGGGCCAAAGAGGTACTGCTGACTCAGGCCATCGCCAACGAAGAAGCGCTATCAGACGATAAGCCGGCTGATGATCTGCTTTCAATGGAAGGTATGGACGAAACGATTGCCCAGCAACTGGCCAGTCGCGGAGTGATCACAATGGAAGATCTGGCGGAGTTGGCCGTGGATGAACTCATGGAACTTGAGGGTATGGATGAAAAACGGGCCGGGCAGTTGATTATGACAGCTCGCGCACCCTGGTTTGAAGAAGAGAAATAGGGTTGACCGGATGTCGCTCTTTCGTATCCGAACACCAGGAGGATTCGCTTCCACAAGTGAGTAGTGATTGGTGGGGCATGCACCAGGAGCCGTTGGGATTTGTTCAGCTTGTCTGATTTCGTATGTACAAAGAGAGCTGATGCCACCGATGTGGATCTACAGGCAATGCACTGGCTTGATGTGGTGCCTTTAGATCGTAAGCCCGGTGAGTTTTTCGGGAACAGAGGGACGAAGCGGGAGCGGTTTACCCGCAGGAAGTCCTTATGGGATGGGTTTTCGTATAGGCCCCGGTGGGCTGAACACTTGATTTATAGAGCGCATTATCAGCGCAAATTGATGAATTCTCCGGGCCAGGATGATTCGAGGGGTCCTTTCGATGAGTGATGTAACAGTTAAACAGCTCGCTGGCGATGTAGGTATACCGGCCGATGTTCTTCTTGCGCAACTGGGCAAGGCTGGATTGCCTAAGAGCGGTGTGGAGGATGTGATCAGTGAGGCAGAAAAACGCCAGCTGCTGATCCACCTGCGGGAAAAACACGGTAAACATACCGATCCCAGTCTTGGCGGACCCAAGAAGATAACCCTGAAACGTAAAACGGTCAGCGAACTTCGTCAGCCCGGGTCCAGCCCAAGAGCAACGGCCAGAGGGTCGGCTTCGCGCACCGCGAAGACGGTGAGTGTTGAAGTTCGCCGTAAGCGGACCTACGTGAAGCGCAGCCTGCTCGGTAGTGACGAGACCCAGCAGCAGGAAGCCGAGGCTGCCCGTACTGCTTTGGAAGAACAGGCTGAGGAAAAGCGTGTTGTCGAAGCTGAGATAGAGGCACGGCATGCAGCTGAGAAAGCACGCAGGGAAGCAGAGGAAGCGACTCGTCGTCATGCCGAAGAAGAGGAGCGTAAACTCAAGGAAGAAGCTGAAAGACAGCAGTTGGAAGAAGAACAGAGAAAGAAAGAAGAAGCGGAAGCACTTAAGAAGGAAGAAGATTTGCAGCAGCAGACCAGACTCGCACAGCAGGCGCAATTGGTTGCGGAAGAAAAGGCAGGCAAGAAGGCCGCGCATCGTAAAGAGGAAAAAGAGGCGGAGCCCGAAAAGCCAAAGGTCAATCGTGAGCCCAAAGCCGGGCGTGAGACTAAAGGCAGCCGGGACGCTAAACCAGGCCGGGATTCCAAAACCAGTCGGGACCGTAAAGAGCTCCATGTTGCAGCCGGTAAGCGCGGGCGGCGGAAATCCAAGCCAGCTGTTAAACGGCGTGGTGCTGTGGCTCAGGCGGATACCCAACATGGGTTCGTGAAGCCCACAGCGCCGGCGATTTACGAAGTCGAGATTCCAGATAACATCATCGTTGCGGATCTGGCACAAAAGATGTCGATTAAAGCGGCGGAAGTCATCAAGGAATTGATGAAAATGGGAATGATGATGACCATTAACCAGGTGCTCGACCGGGATACGGCGACTCTGCTGGTGGAGGAACTCGGACATAAACCAGTCGCGCAGAAGCAGGCTGACGTAGAGACTGAGGTGAGGACTACCATGGAGCAGGAAATGCTGGGGGACAAAAAGCCTCGTGCACCTGTAGTGACCATCATGGGCCATGTGGATCATGGCAAGACCTCTCTGCTGGACTATATACGGAGAACCCGGGTTGCCGAAGGCGAGGCAGGAGGGATAACCCAGCACATCGGGGCCTACCATGTAGATACCGACAAAGGGATGATCTCTTTTCTCGATACGCCGGGCCATGCGGCTTTTTCCGCTATGCGGGCAAGGGGTGCCAAGGCTACCGATATCGTGATTCTCGTGGTTGCCGCCGATGATGGGGTCAAGCCCCAGACCATCGAAGCGATTCAGCATGCCAAGGCGGCTGAAGTGCCTGTCATCGTAGCGGTTACCAAGGTGGACAAACCGGAAGCCAATTCAGATCGGGTGATGCAGGAACTATCCCAGCAGGATGTGATTCCAGAGGACTGGGGTGGTGACACCATGTTCGTCCAGGTTTCGGCAAAAACCGGTGCGGGAATCGATGATCTGCTCGACACCATTCTGTTGCAGGCAGAAGTACTCGAATTACAAGCGGTGGAGACAGGGGCTGCCCGTGGGATGGTGGTCGAGTCGACTTTGGACAGAGGACGGGGCCCTGTGGCGACAGTTCTGGTTCAGTCCGGTACCTTGAATCAGGGTGATATGTTGGTAGTCGGTCAGGAATTTGGTCGTGTGCGGGCGATGTTCAATGAGTATCGTTCGCAGGTTCGCAGCGCGACGCCTTCGATTCCGGTTGAGGTGCTGGGCCTGTCTGGTGTGCCCAATGCAGGCGATGAGGCAATGGTGGTAGCCGACGAGCGAAAAGCCCGGGAGCTGGCCACCCAGCGTCAGATGAAAAGTCGTGACAGCAGGCTGGCGGCACAAAAAGCGGCCACTCTCGATGAATTCATGTCCAAAATGACCAACGGTGGTGATGTCAGCCAGATGAACCTGATCGTTAAAGCTGACGTTCAGGGTAGTGTGGAGGCTTTGCGGGATTCTCTGGCCAGAATTTCCACCGACGAAGTCAAAGTTAAAGTAGTGGGTGCAGCGGTAGGTGGAATCAATGAATCGGATGTTCATCTGGCCCAGACGTCCAACGCTTTCATCATCGGTTTCAACGTTCGTGCCGACTCCTCTGCGAGGAGGCTGGCGGAAGACCAGGGTGTGGATCTGCGCTATTACAGCATCATCTATGAAGTGATCGATGATGTTAAAATGGCTGTTTCCGGTATGCTTTCGCCGGAGATAAGGGAAGAGATTATTGGTCTGGCTGAAGTGCGTGATGTTTTTCGTTCCTCCCGGCTTGGAGCCATTGCAGGCTGCAGAGTATTGGAAGGTAGCGTCAAGCGAAATTCTCCGATCCGCGTATTGAGGGATAACGTAGTCATATACACCGGTGCTCTGGAGTCTCTGCGCAGGCACAAAGATGATGTGAGCGAGGTTAAAGCCGGTACTGAATGTGGTATCGGGGTTAAGAACTATAATGACGTGAAAGTCGGCGATAACATCGAGGTTTTCGAGCGCACTGAAATTGCCAGGAAGCTCTGATTCGGCATGGCTCGAGAATTCTCCAGAACCGATCGTGTCGGTTCACAGATCCGACGCGAGCTGGCGGCCCTGATTATCGAGGCACTGGATGATCCGCGTCTCGGTATGTTGACCATCCAGGAAGTCAGGGTAAGCAAAGATTTTTCCCATGCGAAGGTTTTCTACACTTCGATGGGTGGCTCCCTCGCTATGGGTGAGATCAATGGAATACTGAAGGATGCAGCTTCCTTCTTCCGTCATGAGCTGGGCCAGAGGTTGAAGTTGCGAGGTATCCCTGAACTACATTTTTACTACGATGAATCAGTGGAAAAGGGAGAAAAACTCTCTTCTTTAATCGAAGAGGCTGTGCAATCCGATGCAGCCAAGCACCGGGAGTGAAGGGCTGGCATGGGTAGACGTGGTAGGAAAGGGCGAAACGTGCAAGGCGTGTTGCTGCTGGATAAGCCGAGAGGCGACACCTCTAACGGCGCGTTGCAACGAGTGAAACGCATTTTCAATGCCCGGAAGGCAGGGCATACCGGAAGCCTCGATCCCCAAGCTACAGGACTGCTGCCCCTCTGTATGGGTGGTGCTACAAAAATTTCTGCGTTTCTGCTGGATGCCGACAAGCGATACTGGGTGAAAGTCAGGCTGGGTGTCACCACGACGACTGGAGATACCGAGGGAGAGGTACTGGAGACGTTGCCTACCGAGGGCATTACCGCAAACGATGTTGCCGAGAGTCTGGTGGACTTTCGTGGTGAGATTCAACAGATACCTCCCATGTATTCCGCCTTGAAACACCAGGGTGAAAGGCTTTACAAGCTGGCAAGAGAAGGCAAGGAAGTTGAGCGGGAACCCCGCACGATACGTATTCATGAACTCACCCTGTTATCTTGTGAAGTACCTGAATTCGAACTGGATGTTCGCTGTACCAAAGGCACGTATGTCCGCACACTGGCAGAAGATATTGGAAAAAAAATTGGCTGTGGCGCTCATGTGATCGATCTCAGGCGAACGGGGGTCGGGCCCTACGATGGGGATCAGATGATCACGATGGAGCAGATCGAAGCGGCTGCCGAGCAGGGATTTGAGTCGCTGGACAGCTTGTTGCTTCCTGCGGAAACAGGCTTGGGTGATTGGCCTGAGATCAAGCTGAGCCCTGACAGCCTGTTTTACTTGAAACAGGGTCAACCGGTATTTTTCCCCAATGCGCCCACTGAGGGTATGGTTCGCCTCTACGATCCCAATAGCCGTTTTATTGGTGTCGGAGAGGTATTGGACGATGGTCGGATAGCTCCAAAGCGATTAATGTAAAGATGTTTTTCTTTCTGGTAACCCCAGGCGGGCTCTCGACTCTTCTGTCCTCTCTGACGAAACCGCTTGATTTCCCCTCGGGTCGAATGGCAGGTTTGCTTGCTGCCGAAAAAATCATCATAATGGCCGGCTACCGATCCCGGACGGCATGACCACTGTCCGGGTATCTCAGCAACCTTCCCAACAGGGGAGGCAGGTTCGTTCCTGAACTCATTGTCGGGAAGCGGACTAATTTATCACTTCAATGAGGAGGCAATCTCATGGCAATGAACGCAGAACAGAAAAGGGCGGTTATCGAAGAATACGCCCGTGGCGGCAATGACACCGGATCCCCTGAAGTTCAGGTGGCACTCCTGACGGCCCGGATCAACGAACTGACCGAGCATTTCGCTGCCCACAAACACGATCACCATTCCCGCCGTGGACTGGTTCGTATGGTGAATTCTCGACGTAAGCTGCTCGACTACCTCAAAAAGAACGACATCGAGCGCTATCGTGACCTGATCAAGAAACTTGGTCTGCGTCGCTAACTCAACTATTGCTCGAGGATTCAAAAGTGACACCAATCAGAAAAGAATTTCAATTCGGCGATCACAAAGTTACCCTGGAAACCGGCGAAATCGCCCGTCAGGCTGATGGCGCCATCATGATCGACATGGATGGTACGGTCGTGCAGTGCACCGTAGTGGGTTCAAAGAACGCCATAGAAGGCCGGGATTTTTTCCCGATGACGGTGGATTATCAGGAAAAAACCTATGCAGCGGGCAAGATACCAGGCGGTTTTTTCCGTCGCGAGGGTCGACCGGCAGAAAAAGAGATTCTGGTTTGCCGTCTGATCGACCGACCGGTTCGTCCGCTGTTTCCTAAAGGTTACACTAACGAGGTGCAGATCATATGTACCGTGATGTCTCTGAACCCCGATGTGGATCCGGAGATTCCTGCATTGATTGGGACCTCGGCTGCGCTTTCCATCTCAGGTCTGCCATTTCAGGGCCCCATTGGTGCGGCGCGTGTGGGTTACAAAGACGGTGAATATCTGCTCAACGCTCCCGGCAGTGGACTGAGTGAAGTGACGGATCTGGATCTGGTGGTGGCCGGCACTGATAAAGCAGTTCTGATGGTGGAATCCGAAGCTGATCAGTTGCCTGAAGATGTCATGCTGGGTGCGGTATTGTTTGGTCACGAGCAGATGCAGGTCGCCATCGAAGCGATCAAGGAACTGGCTGCTGAAGCAGGTAAAGAACGGGTGGTCTTCACCCCTCCCGAAGCTGATGTTGACCTGGCAGATGCCGTGCAGTCCGCTGCGGAAGAGGCAGTCACCGCCGCATACACCATTGCAGACAAGATGGAACGTTACAACCGTGTCGATGAAGTGACCAACGCAACAGTGGAGGCTCTTTGCGACGGTGAGCAACCCCGCTGGAGCGCAGGAGAGGTCAAGGAAGCTGTCGGTAAGCTGAAAAAGAAGGTGGTGCGCAGCCGGATTCTGGCGGGAGAGCCCCGCATCGATGGCCGTGACACCAAAACGGTACGACAGATTAAGGTACGGACCGGTGTGTTGCCTAGAACCCACGGGTCTGCACTGTTCACCCGTGGAGAAACTCAGGCGCTGGTGGTGACCACACTGGGAACCGAGCGGGATGCACAAATCATCGATGCACTGGAAGGTACATATCGTGAACCCTTCATGCTTCACTACAATTTTCCTCCCTTTTGCGTCAACGAAACCGGCCGTGTAGGCAGTCCCAAGCGCCGGGAGATCGGACATGGCAGACTCGCCAAACGAGGCATTCTGGCTTGTATGCCCGGGCTGGATAACTTCCCGTATGCGATTCGAGTCGTATCCGAAATTACCGAGTCCAACGGTTCGTCTTCGATGGCCTCAGTATGTGGTACCAGTCTTTCGCTGATGGATGCCGGCGTACCCATCAAAGCTCCGGTTGCCGGTGTCGCCATGGGGCTCATCAAGGAAGGGGACGACTTCGCAGTACTGACGGATATCCTTGGGGATGAGGACCACCTGGGTGATATGGATTTCAAGGTGGCGGGTACCGCTGCCGGAGTCAACGCGCTGCAGATGGATATCAAAATCGATGGTATAACCCGGGAGATCATGGAAACCGCTCTGAATCAGGCTAAAGATGGTCGAATGTACATCCTGGACGAGATGAACAAGGCCATCTCCGCGCCCCGTCAGGAAATGTCCGAGCATGCCCCGCGTATCATTACCATCAAGATTGATCCGGATAAAATTCGTGACGTCATCGGTAAGGGTGGAACAACGATTCGTTCCATCACCGAAGAAACAGGTGCTACAGTCGATGTGACCGATGACGGGATGGTCAAAATTTTCTCTGTGGACAAGGCGGCAGGGGAAGATGCGAAGAAACGTATCGAGCTGATAACGGCAGATGTTGAAGTGGGTACCATCTACGAGGGCAAGGTTGCCCGTCTGATGGATTTCGGCGCCTTTGTTACCATTCTTCCCGGGCGCGATGGTCTTGTGCACATCTCACAGATTTGTGAGGAGCGGGTCGAGAAGGTCAGCGACAAGCTCAAGGAAGGTGACATCATCAAGGTTAAGGTTCTTGAAGTAGACAAGCAGGGGCGAGTACGTCTCAGCATGAAAGCGGTGGAAGAAAACAAGGGCTGATCTCTACCAGAGATTCACCAGCCAGGAGCCCGGTACCTTTACAGAAGGTACTGGGCTTTTTTATTCCCGATGCTAATTGTCTATAGTGGAGCATCTGGCCCTGTAACCACTCACCCCGCACAGGTAATCTGTTGCGGAAGACGCCGTAAATACCTCCCTGCAGGCTTGGCTATGGCGTTCATGCCAAATACACTTTCTCCACAGACCGCCCATGGGGGGTAATCTCTGGGGGGTGAGCAGTTACCTGGCCCTGGCATCAAGTGATACATCTTCTCCTCCCGGTCATTCTCCATGGGTCGTGCTTCAGGCCGCCTGCTCTCCACTTGCTTGATTGCCATCAATTACTTTGAAGGCGAGTTATGCAAACCTCTCGGGTTTGCCAGATTCGCCTCGGATACCCTGATATGATGGAACTCGTTGCACCCGCAGGTAACCTGCCGTCGCTGAAAGCTGCCGTCGATAACGGCGCCACCGCTGTCTACTTCGGATTTCGTGATGCCACTAATGCCCGCCACTTTGCGGGATTGAATTTCAGCCCTGCAAAGATGGCCCAGGGTATCGAATATGCTCACCGACGAGGAGTGAAGGTTTTTCTTGCGCTGAATACCTATCCTCAACCCGAGGGTTGGGAGCGTTGGCAATCTGCAGTGGACCGGGCAGCGGAGCTGAATGTGGATGCCATGATAACGGCCGATATTGGCATGCTCGATTACGCGGCTCGGCGGCATCCGGATCTCAATCTCCATTTGTCGGTTCAGGGGTCGGCTACCAATTACGAGGCGTTGCGATTCTATCAGGAGCATTTTGGTATTCGACGAGCCGTTGTCCCCAGGGTACTTTCTTTGTCCCAGGTGGAGCACCTGGTGGAGCACAGCCCGGTTGAAGTTGAAGTTTTTGGGTTCGGCAGTCTCTGCGTCATGGTGGAAGGGCGTTGTATTCTCTCTTCCTATGCCACCGGTCAGTCACCGAACACCTTTGGTGCCTGCTCGCCCGCCAGTCATGTGGAGTGGCGTGAAACTTCGGCAGGACTGGAAACCCGCTTGGGTGGTGTACTGATAGAACGTTATGGCAAAGATGAAAATGCGGGCTATCCCACTTTGTGTAAAGGTCGTTTCCAGGTTGGGGATCATACGTTTCATGCGATTGAGGAACCAACCAGTCTGAATACGCTGGAACTGCTCCCGCAGTTAAAGCAGGCTGGGGTGGTTGCAATAAAGATCGAAGGCCGTCAACGCAGTCCGGTCTACGTGGCTCAGGTGATCAAGGTGTGGCGTGCGGCTCTGGACGCATGTGAAAGGGACCCGGAAAACTATTCTCCTGACGAAGCCTGGATGTCTGAGCTGGGAAAGGTTTCGGAAGGTACACAGACCACGCTCGGTGCCTATTCACGCCCCTGGCAATAGATTACAGAGTTGATGCACAAGGCATGAAACAACGAATGAAGCTTTCCGTGGGCCCGGTACTCTACTACTGGCCGAAAGACAGATTGTTGGAATTTTATGATGTCCTCATGGATTCACCGGTAGATATTGTTTATATCGGAGAGACTATCTGTTCAAAAAGAACCCTGATGCGTACCGAGGACTGGTTGGAACTGGGTGAACGCCTCACTGCCGCTGGTAAAGAGGTGGTGATGTCCACTCTAGTGCTGCTGGAAGCGGAATCTGAAATGAAACGGTTGCGGCGTCTTTGTGCCGATGAGCGGTTTCTTGTGGAGGCCAATGATCTTGGTGCGGTTCAGCTGTTGAAGGGACGGCCGTTCGTTGCAGGTCATAGTGTGAATATCTATAACAGCGGTACGCTGCGGGTCCTTTCCGAGCAGGGTATGAAACGCTGGGTGTTTCCTTTGGAACTCTCTTCGCAGACACTTGAGGACATGCAGCGAACGAGGCCCGATGGTGTCGAAACAGAACTGTTTGTGTACGGTCGAATGCCTCTTGCTTACTCCGCCCGCTGTTTCACCGCCAGAGCCCATAATCTGCCAAAAGACGATTGTCAGTATCGTTGCATTGATTATCCGGATGGGTTGACCTTGTCGACCCAGGATGATAACCGTTTTCTGGCGATCAATGGAATCCAGACCCAGTCGGCTCGTACGATCAATCTGCTGGGGGAACTGGACAGGATTCAGGCTCTGGGTGTGGATATTCTGCGCATCAGTCCGCAATCGAACCGGATGGACCAGGTGATCGGTGTTTTTAATCGCTGTCTTGAAGGCAGCCTGGATCTGGAGGAGGGCTCAGGACGTTTGGCGTCACTGATGCCCGTGGGGCCTTGTGATGGTTACTGGCATGGTAGTGCGGGTATGGATTATGTGGCCTAGTCCGGGCATGCTATTCGGATGCTGAGAAAAATCTGACCACCACAATGCCGGAGAGAGCGACAATAAAATATGTATCCGAACCAGGGATACTTCACTTATTACAGCAGGAGAAGGTTCTCAAATGAGTGAGGCAGTGGAAACGGTCAGGTCGTACCTGGAATTATTCGGCGACAGGAGTTTTGATGAGGCCCGGGAGTTTCTTGTGGATTCGGGGTTTCGCTACAACAGCCCCATTGGTGATTTTGAGGATGCTGACCGGTTCATTGAGAATATTTCCAGAATCGGGCCAATCATGCAGGGTCTGGTGATCCGCAAGTTGTTTACTTCCGGCAATGAAGCGATAGCCATCGTTGATATCAGTATTGCAATGCAGGGATTCGTGACGCGAACAGCTGTGATCCTGTTTCAGATCCAGGAGTCGAGAATCAAATCCATGGAAGTGATATTCGATGCCAGCGAGTACTATAAAATGTTCGAAAGACCCTGATATTTAAGGGGTAAGGTAACGTTCACGGTATTGTCGTGAAGGGAGCGATTATCAATTCAGGCGATTCGTTCGATAAAGCCGGTTGTGCGGTCCATGATTTTCAACAAAGGTCCCAGTCGGTCATCCAGTTCCAGGGCGTCCAGAAAATTCTTCACGTAGAGTCCGAGTTCGGTACTGCCGCCTAGTTTCAGCCGGCGATTGAAAAACAGAGTATCCGGATCTTCGCGACGTGTCGCCAGCAGCAGAAAATCGTAAACAGTGCCCTCGATGCTCAGGTCGTGGGCACGTTGGCCGTCAGCAGCCTTGAGTTTCCCGTTTGTCAGAGTCATTCGATAACTCACCCGTGCATCGGTCACCCGAATCAGCATGACTTTACCATCGAGGAAGTCCAGTTCTCCATCGACCAGTTCAGGCGAAAAAATGCGATTCAACACCTGAACCAGCAACGTGCTGTGTATAGTCACTGGAATCAAGCCCAACGGGAGAGCGAGGGGCAGGGGTAATGTCGGTTTTCGTGGTGTCACGGGGATAAGTGTTTCCGTATGAGAGTAAGGTCAATGTGCTGATTTGAAGCGAGTTCCTTCTGCCGTCGAGTCAGGCTGGTACTGCTTGATCAATCAGTTCCTGGTGCTTTGTACCAGCTCAACTTCTCCTGCAGTTCCACCACTCGTCCCACAATGATCAGGGTGGGTGGTTTGGGTTTTTCCCGTTCCACTATGGATACTATGTTGGAGAGGGTTCCGGTGAATACACGTTGATTGATGGTTGTTCCCTGTTGAACCAGTGCCACTGGCATGCCGGGTGATACACCGTGGCCTATCAACTCTTTGCAGATGACAGGTAGTCCCAGCAGGCCCATGTAGAAGACCACGGTCTGGTTCGACTGGGCCAGCTGGCTCCAGTTCAGGTTCATGGTGCCATCTTTCAGATGCCCGGTGACGAATGTCACGGATTGGGCATAATCTCTGTGGGTCAGGGGTATTCCTGCATAGGCGGCACAGCCGGACGCGGCTGTGATGGCAGGTACGACCTGAAAGGGCACTCCCTCTGCGGAGAGCGTATCGATTTCTTCACCCCCTCTGCCGAAAATAAAGGGGTCACCGCCTTTCAGGCGTACAACCCGCTTCCCAGTTTTCGCCAGTCTGACAAGCAGTTTGTTGATTTCCTCCTGGCGCATCGCATGTCGGTCCCGTTCCTTCCCGACATAAATGTGTTCAGCATCTCGGCGGGCCATGTCCAATATGGGTTTTGCCACGAGTCGGTCGTACACCACCACGTCGGCCTGCTGCATCAGCCGCAGCGCTCGAAACGAGACAAGATCCGGGTCCCCGGGGCCGCCACCCACCAGGTAGACCTCTCCGATGGGCTGAGATTCGCTGGACTTGCTCAGCGCCTTTTCCATGGCTTGTTCTGCTTCGTCCATATACCCTGCAAATACTCGTTCAGCCACGCCGCTGCTGAGAACTTTCTCCCAGAAACGGCGGCGATCGGCGGAACGGCTGAATCGTTCTTTGACCCGGTCACGATAACGCTGCGCCAGTTTCGCCAGGCGACCGTATCCGGAAGGGATCAGGCTTTCCAGATTAGCGCGGATCAATCTTGCAAGGACAGGGGAGGCGCCACCTGTGGAGACGGCAGCCACCACCGGTGATCGGTCGATGACAGAAGGAAAGATGAATGAGCAGAGTTCAGGCTGATCGACCACGTTAACCAATACACGAGCATTTGATGCATGCTCGAACACCTGCTTGTTGACGACAGGATCGTCTGTGGCTGCGACGACCAGGTGGCAATCCTTGATATCGTCATCCCGGAATTTCCGGGCGATGTGCTCGATCGCCCCTCGCTCCAGCTCCAGCTCAAGACCAGAACAGAGGGCAGGTGCAACTACCGTTACCCTGGCTTTGCTCCGGAGTAACAGGGATACCTTGCGAAACGCAATTTCTCCTCCTCCAGCTACCAGGCAGGGTTTACCCTTGATATCGATGAATACAGGTAAAAAGTCCAATTCGGAATGGCCTCCGGGGATAGTGATCCGGGAACGTCGGGCACTCTAACACGGGGTATGCCCTGTAACAATCATGCTCGTTGGATACAAGGTTGATAAATAATCCCAAAAACAACATAACGCTGTAATCCGGGCAGCTTTTATTGTCGGGACTGTACATCATTCCAGTTTTGGTGTTTTGCGCCGCAGATCATCCGGCAATCAATCGCGTCTTTTACCATAATATCATCACTTGCTAATACAAATCTGATAGTAGTATACTAAAAAGCTTGGTCATAGCGCGTAAGGATCCTCAACAACGTGGTTAAGGAAATAAACTCAATTGAGCTGCAAAACCTGCTTTCCTCCGAGAGCGGGCCTTATCTCCTGGATATCCGCAGTGAGGCGGAGGTGGTACACGGAATGTTGCCAGACTCAACACACCTCCCAATGCACTTGATTCCTGTCCGGATGAATGACTTTCCCAAAGACAAGGAGATCGTTTTGTATTGCCGTAGTGGTGCGCGTTCGTATCATGCCTGCATGTACCTGATGCAGCAGGGTTGGCAGAATGTGATTAACCTCCGTGGAGGGATTATCGATTGGGCAAGGCAAGGTTACCAGATTGTCGCCTATGGCTGAGTGCGGGGGTGAGAATCACCATGACTTGCGTTTTGTAGTGAGTTAGAATATAAGTCTAGTCTGATTTTCAAACAAACCCACTTGCCAAATGCCCCCGGAGGTTGAACATGGCTGATTTTGATAGTGAACTGGACGCCAGCGGACTTAATTGTCCTCTGCCCATACTGCGCGCAAAGAAAACCCTGGCCCCAATGGAAGTCGGACAAGTTTTGCATATTATTGCTACCGATCCTGGTTCAGTGAAGGACTTCGAAGCATTTGCGAAGCAGACCGGTAACGAATTGATGGAATCGAAGGAAGAAGGCGGAAAATTCCACTTCCTGATCAAAAAGGCTTGAAAACCTGATCTGGAATCAACCCTCAATACATTCAATTCGCGAGGAGATTCAGATGCAAGAGAAAAAATTAGCGATTATTGCAACCAAAGGCTCCCTGGACTGGGCCTACCCTCCCTTCATTTTGGCCTCGACCGCTTCCGCTCTGGGTTATGAGACTGAGATATTCTTTACCTTTTACGGCCTGCAGTTACTGAAGAAGCAGCTGGCGCTGGAAGTGACTCCCCTGGGTAATCCTGGTATGCCGATGCCGATGTCAATGGATAAATGGTTTCCAGTGATGTTAACGGCGTTGCCTGGCATGCAGGGTATGATGACATCAATGATGAAGAAGAAGATGGCCAGCAAAGGGGTTGCCAGCCTGGAGGAGTTGAGAGAGCTCTGTCAGGAAGCGGAGGTGAGACTCATCGCTTGCCAGATGACGGTGGATCTGTTTGATATGCCAACTTCGGAATTCATCGACGGTATCGAGTATGCGGGTGCCGCTAGATTCTTCGAGTTTGCCGGTGAGAGCGATATCTGTCTCTACATTTAGAGATCGGCAAACCCCTGAGCAAGTCAAGCGCTTTCCTGGGTTTCATCGCGGTCCGAATAGAACGCTGACTCTTCCGGAGCCAGCGTTCTTTACTTTTGCTTAGAATTTGTACTCGAGGCCCATGGTGAGCAGATAGGCCCGGGCATTGGAGAACTCAGCACCACCAGCCAGCTGCGAGCTGCCGTTATCTCCCGGTGCGAGGTTCAGTGAATCTTTCCGGTCGTAGAGGAAGGCTCCGCCGATGCTCAGCGCATCTGAGTAGTTGTAGCGGGCGCCGAAGGAAAAGATCTTTGCATCGCTGTCGGGCAGTTCAAATCCTGCCGTTCTCTTGGGTACAGGTGTTTTGTCGTAGGTGAATCCACCCATCAGGATCCATTTCGGATTCAGCTGATGGGTTACACCGAGTCGGAACGTATTACTGTCTTCCCAGTCTTTAAGCTGGGGTTGTTCGAAGAACATGCTGTATCCCGGGAATACCGGGTTTGATGGATTCAGTGGCGGGCTATAGTCGAAATCCAGGTAATCGTAGGCAGACCAGTAGACCCGTTCGTAGGTGAACTCAACGGTGGTTCTCTTCTTGAAGGTGTAGGCTGCAGCGAGGGCCAGCGTCGCCGGAATTGGAGCGCTGACCGAAGTATCGCCCACATAGGTAAACAGCGGGTTGCGACTTCTGTGGAACAGAGTGGCCGGGCCTTCCAGGTCCAGATCGATCTTTGATCGGTACGTGGCAGAAAGGTTGAGAGCTTCCGTGGCTCGGAAATGGAGAGCAAGATTATAGCCGAAGTCCCAGGAGTCTCCTTTTGCCGTGCGACCTATCGGGAAACGATCGTATGCGTCAGGGGAGTTTTCCACCCTGGCCTTGCTGTAAACCGCTCGTACACCGCCACCCATAGAGAAGCGGTCGTTGAACTTATAGCCTATGGTCGGATTGATTTCATAGGTTTCGAGGGTGAACTCCTGAGAAGGAGCCCTGCCAACCCCTTCCCAGCGTTTTGAGAGTCCTGCGGGAGCGGTGAGTGAGAGACCGAACCGGGCATTGCCTACCGCTGGGCTGACATAATGGAACTGTGGAATAACGAAATTCTCTTTCTTAGTCGAGTCTGAGAAACCTCTCCCCAGGAAATCTGTACCTTGATAGTCGATGGAAGAGAGATGGATGAAAGTCAGCGCGCCTTCCATCATTGCACCCTCTTCGTTGTACACCATTGCTGCGGGGTTGTAGTAAGACGCGTCTGCACCGTGAGCATTAGCGACATAGGCGCCAGCCAGTGCCGTGGAATTGATGGATTGCTCGGGTATCTTGTAAGCGGCAGCCATGAGATGGGGCGAAGTTGCCACCATCGTGAGAAACAGTAGACTTTTTTTCACAGAAACGACCCCTTTTCTACAGTTGTGGCAACTTGTGTTGTTTTAGATGCTGATGCGTATCCCGAGCATGGAACAGGTTTGAGTCTCAGGATGTCAGAAGGAATCTAACACCCTGAGAACTATCCTACAATAGAGGAGTAGATAAAATTACGACAACTTGGTTGGTTGTTGTAATTATGATACAAAACGAACTTGACAGCTTGTCCGGTCTAAACTTGTCCTGGTTGGGAATCGTCTGTCGGTGCGCTGTATCAGAGCAGGGTTCTGATCGTGCGATTATCTTTTATTAGAAAAACGTGGTATAAGATAAACTTATTAGACCCTATTCGGATTCTGAGCATAAACCCGGGTTTTCTTCATGGCAGACAGACGACTTCAGGTATTCTTTACCGTCGCCCGCTTGTTGAGTTTCACTAAGGCTGCAGAGTCCTTGCACATGACTCAACCCGCGGTGACGTTCCAGGTAAGGCAGTTGGAAGAGTATTTCAATACCCGATTATTTGATCGTACTCACAACCGAATCAGCCTTACCGAGGCCGGGAGCCGGGTGTACGAGTACGCGGACAAGATTTTCGAACTTTATTCTGAGTTGGAGAATTCTGTCCGGGAAATGACAGGGGAGATCAGTGGTTCGCTTACCATAGGGGCCAGTACCACCATTGCGGAGTATATGCTTCCGTCGCTGCTGGGGGATTTCAAAAAAAAATACCCGGATATCAACATTCATCTCAAAGTGTCCAACACCGATGGTATTGTCTCCATGGTGGAGAACAACACCATCGATCTCGGGGTGGTTGAAGCACCGGTAACTAATAAAAATCTCGTAGTGGAGAAGTGTCGGCCGGATCACCTGGTAGTGATCATGCCCCCCGGACATCCTGAGTCGGACAGCGAGACACTCACTTACAAAACTCTGTTCAAATATCCCTTTATCTGCAGAGAGGAGGGCTCTGGTACCCGTGAGGTAATCAGTGAGTATCTGAATGCGGTGAATTGCGGAGCCGATTCTCTGAATGTTTCGATGGAACTGGGTAGTCCGGAAGCAGTCAAAGGTGCGGTAGAGGCGGGTATGGGGATTTCGGTGGTCTCCCAGTCTACGGTGCAGAAAGAGTTACGCCTGGGCACGCTGGTAGCCATCAATCTGGATCCACCAATGGACAGGCCTTTCTCTTTCGTACATCAGAAGCAGAAGTTTCGTATCAGAGTGATGGAGGAGTTACTGGAGTTTGCCCAGGAATACTGCAGAAAACACCAGGAGTGTTAAAGATAAAGTCTTGAATCACTGTCCTGGCATAATGGCGGGATCGTGACCCCTTCGCTTTAATGACTCGAATCTCGAGTATCAGATTCCTGATGCCACCAACTCAAGTTGTATGGATTGAAACGTTGCTCCCAACCAAACAGAATCTCCCGTCGAATCAGCGTGCGTTGTTAAAACTGTTCGTTTCCCTCAGTGAGTCGGATCAGGCCACGCTAACAGCTTTTGCCCAGTTTCTTCACAGCAGGTCACAGGATAGCCATTCCCCGAAGCCGAAGTCTCCGCCGAAACCGAATCCTGTCCCGCGTCCCGAAACTGAGTCTGTGGTAGGGGCGATTAAACGTCTTTCAAAGGTGTATTGCATGCTTGATCGCTCTGATCTGCTGACCGAAACTTCTTCTTTGATGACTGCGCATATCATGCATGGCCGGAATGCTAAGGGAGTCATAGATGATTTGGAAGTACTGTTCGAGCAGCACTACCAGAAAATGGTGTCCACCTATGAGTAGGGGAAACCCAGATTTGGGCGGCGCTGCCGGAAGATGGAGTCGCCATACGATTGAGCAGGAACCACCATGCAATTGTTGACCGAGTGGTTCAAACGCTACTTTTCTGATCCCGAGGTGATCTTTCTCGCCCTGTTTCTGTTGATGGGGTTTGCTGTTGTTCTGACCATGGGAAACATGCTGGCACCGGTACTGGCCAGTATTGTCATAGCCTATCTTCTCGAGGGTCTCGTGGGAATACTGGAGCGCAGCATGTTGCCACGACTGGCTTCAGTGCTGCTGGTTTTTATCGTGTTTCTGCTCTTTGTGAGCCTGTTGATTTTTCACCTGATGCCCCAGCTTTCCCGTCAGGCGACTCAACTGGTTCAGCAGGTCCCTGCAATGATAACCCAAGGGCAGGTACTGCTGATGCGGTTGCCTGAACACTACCCCGAGTTCATATCACCCGAGCAGGTACAGGAACTTTTTACCGCTATACGGCAAGAAATAGGTGAATTGGGACAGGCGGTCCTGACAGTTTCCCTCTCGTCCGTAGTTGGCTTTATCACCGTGATGGTCTACCTCATTTTGATGCCGCTGTTGGTCTTTTTCTTTCTCAAGGACAAGCAATTGATATTGGATTGGGCGACCCGTTTTCTACCCAGGGACCGGTTATTGGCCAGTAAAGTCTGGCGCGACATGGATCGCCAGATAGCCAACTACGTGCGGGGAAAATTCTGGGAGATTATCATCGTCTGGGCTGTGAGTTCGACGACGTTCACTCTCATGGGGTTGCAATACGCCACGTTGCTGGGCATGTTGGTTGGTCTTTCGGTGATCATACCCTACATTGGTGCTGCCGTGGTGACCTTCCCGGTTCTCATAATTGCCTGGTTTCAATGGGGTTGGAATGCGGATTTTGCCTGGTTGGCGGCGGCCTATTTCGTAATCCAGGCATTGGATGGCAATGTGTTGGTGCCACTGCTTTTTTCGGAGGCCGTAAACCTTCACCCCGTAGCGATTATTGTCGCAATTCTGGTTTTCGGCGGTCTATGGGGATTCTGGGGCGTATTTTTTGCAATACCATTGGCGACTCTTGTCCAGGCTGTCATTACCGCATGGCCAAGAGGTGTGATTGACGAACCACTGCCCGATTCCTGATTGGGCCGCCGGATGCCGGAGACGGGTTCCAGCGTCCCGCCTCTCATGCTTTGCCCCCCTTTTTTGCTGAGCTTTCCCACCTCATTTCTCCCGCTTCGGTAAATTGAAATTCTGTCTCTGAGGTAACTACCCACCCCGCACGGGCAATCTGTTGCGAAAGACGCTGTAAAACCCTCCCTGTAGGCTTGGCTTTGACTTCCATGTCAAAGACACTTCCTCCACAGACCGCCCATGGGGGCAATCTCAGGGGGGTGAGCAGTTACTCTCTAGGAACATTCTGCCACCCTTGATCGCCTCGGGTTGTCAGCTTCGTTACATCTGTCCTCAATCCTGGCTCAGCAGGTACGCAAGACGTCGGGAAATCGCCTGTCTGGTACCTGGTTGCTTGTCAATAGTTCGTCACCCTATTTAAGAATCTAAATAACTAATTGAAATAGTTATATAAAATACTATTTCAATTGGTGGCATGTGATTTGCATTACTAGCTGTGTGTAATCACATTGAGACTAAAAGGCTATGGCAAAGAAACCTGAGGATGGCGACCTGGATCGTGGTGAGGAGAAACAGGGGTCAAAAAAGAAACTCTTTATTATTCTGGGGCTGGGCATTCTGCTGCTGGGTGGCGGCGGGGGAGCAGCCTGGTTCTTTCTGATGGGAGATTCCTCTTCAGAACCATCGGTCGCCGCAGAGAGCAAAGAGGTTATCCAACCCGGTGCTCCTGCGATCTATCACTCATTGCGGCCGGAGTTCATTGTTAATTTGCCACCGGGTGGCAAGTTCAACATGTTGCAAGTAGGCATTGAGCTCATGACGCGCAGCACTACCCTGGTGGATTTTCTCAAGCACAACGATCCCATGATACGTAATCAGGTCATCACACTGTTTGGTTCTCAGGATGGCAACCTGTTGCGCGAACGGCAAGGTAAGGAAGCGTTGCAGGCGGCAATGCTGGAGTTGCTCAACGAGATCATTAGCAGTCAGGGTGGAGCGGGTGAGATCGAGGATGTTTACTTCACTTCGTTTGTGATGCAGTGACATGGGTGCCAGCGACCTTCTTTCCCAAGACGAGATCGATGCCCTACTGCATGGTGTCGATAGCGGCGATGTAGAGACTGGTGAAGTTGAGATATTCACCGGAGACGCCAGGTCCTACGATTTTGCCAGCCAGGACAGGATAGTCCGGGGCCGTCTGCCAACCCTTGAGATGATCAATGAGCGTTTCGCCAGGCATTACAGAACCAGCCTGTTCAATATGCTGCGCAGATCGGCGGATCTTTCGGTTTCCGGTGTGCAGATGGTGAAGTTTTCCGAATTTATACACAGTCTTTTCGTTCCGACGAGTCTGAATCTGATACGGATACCTCCGCTGAAAGGGAAGGGCCTGTGTGTAATGGATCCGAAACTGGTCTTCAGCGTTGTCGATAACTTTTTCGGGGGCAGCGGTCGCTTTCACACGAAAATCGAGGGCAGGGATTTCACGCCCACTGAACAGCGGGTGGTCAGGATTCTACTCGATCTGGCTTTCGATGACCTGAAGTTGGCCTGGAAGCCGGTTATGGGTCTTGAATTCGAGTATCTGAGTTCTGAAGTCAATCCTCAGTTCGCCAATATCGTCAGTCCATCGGAGGTGGTTGTAGTAACCACCTTCCACATTGAGTTGGAGGCTGGGGGAGGGGATATGCACCTGGTAATGCCCTATTCCATGGTGGAACCGATCAGGGATCTCCTGGATGCCGGCGTACAGAGCGACCGTGGGGATCATGATGAGCGATGGGAGCAGTCCCTCAAGGAAGAGATTATGGATGCAGAAGTTGATCTTAGCAGTATTCTGACTGAAGCCAATATTCTGGTCAGAGACCTGGCTAAGCTTAAACCCGGTGACATCATCCCTATCACCATTCCCGAGCAGGTCGAGGGTTATGCCGCGACCATACCGGTGTTTCGAGGCAGTCTCGGGGTATCTTCCGGAAGCTATGCCATCAAAATCCATGAATGGATATCAAGGGGCCGCCAAGAGGTCGTTGATGGTGTGGAAAACAGCGTCGAGTAACAGCAGACGATTCAGGTAACCCATTTGATCATAGCCGGAAAGGTTTAGATCGATTCCAGCCAGGGCCAGAGCAGAAAATGAACGACACAACAACAGAGTCAGATGAAGCGATGTCCGACGATTGGGCAGCAGCAATGCAGGAACAGGAGACTGAAGACGCTGCGGCGGAAGATGTCGCAGCGGAGTCTGCACAGTTTCAACAACTGAATGCAGAAAATCAGGGAGGAGGGGGTGAAGTCAGCATCGATGCGATCATGGACGTACCCATCACCATTTCAATGGAAATAGGACGGACCAAGATCAGTATTCGAAATCTGCTGCAGCTCAACCAGGGTTCTGTGGTTGAACTGGATCGTCTGGCCGGTGAGCCAATGGATGTACTGGTCAACGGCACCCTGATCGCTCAGGGGGAAGTCGTGGTGGTCAACGACAAGTTTGGTATTCGCCTTACCGATATCATCAGCCCTGCCGATCGGGTAAAGAGGATCCAGTGAAAAGAGACTTGGCATCGGTGGCACTGCTGATCACAGGCATGGCGCCATTTGGCTGCACAGGGGCGGAAGAGGGAGGACCGGTAACCGGTCTTGCTGTCTCTTCGCTGGGAACCGGTGCTTTAGCCGAAACCGCAGGGGGATTACTGCTGATCCTCGGGCTGATCGTTGGATTGGGCTGGTTGTTTCGGCGTTTTGGCAGGTTGCCGATTGCGGGGAAGGGTCTGGTGACCGTTCTTGGCGGAGTGTCCCTGGGTCCCCGGGAGCGAGCGGTGGTGTTACAGGTGGGTGATGAGCGCCTGCTGGTCGGTGTGGCGCCAGGACGGGTGCAGACGCTGCACGTCTTCGACTCAGCTTCAGCAACCGCTGTAGAGTCCCCCGGGACTGAGTTCGGGGAACAACTCCAGGCACAACTGGAGACCCGATCATCATGAAAATGGTCATCTCGGTGCTTTGCTTGACACTATGGCCTCTGACTGGTTTTGCAGTCCCTGGGCTGGAGGCATTGACGCTGACGCCGGCTGCAACGGGTGGCGGGCAGACATACACCCTGAGTATTCAGATTCTGCTGTTTATGGCAGCGCTGAGTTTGCTTCCCGGTGCATTGTTGATGATGACATCTTTTGCACGGGTGGTGATCGTACTGGCCATTTTAAGGCAGGCTCTTGGAACTCAGAACACACCTTCAAATCAGATTCTCGTCGGATTGGCACTGTTTCTTACCGCGTTCATTATGATGCCGGTGTTCGAAAAGACCTACGCGGTGGGTGTAGAACCGTATCTCGAAGAAAAAATCAGTGCTGAAACGGCACTGGCGCAAGCAGCTGTTCCAGTACGGGAGTTTATGCTCGCCCAGACCCGGGAGAGTGACCTGAGTCTTTTTACCAGGATAGGCAACTATGGGGATTATACCAGTGTGGATGAAGTACCCTTTTCGGTATTGCTGCCTGCCTTCGCCACTTCAGAACTCAAGACCGGTTTTCAAATAGGTTTTCTGATTTTTATTCCTTTTCTGGTCATAGACCTGGTCGTTGCCAGTGTGCTGATGTCCATGGGCATGATGATGCTCTCGCCACTGATTATCTCTCTTCCGTTCAAAATTATGTTGTTTGTTCTCATCGATGGCTGGGCCCTCGTGTTCGGCACTCTGGCTTCCAGCTTTCTAGTCTGAATCCATACGCACATGACACCTGACACAGTACTTGATATCGGACAGACGGCATTGGAAGCGACAACCGTGCTCGGAGCCGTGATACTCCTGCCTGCATTGGGCGTGGGACTCCTTGTCGCCATATTTCAAGCGGCAACCCAGATCAATGAAATGACACTCAGTTTTATCCCGAAACTGATTGTGGTCGTGGTAATACTGATGGCGGCCGGGCCCTGGATGCTCAGGGTTATCATGAATTTCACGATCACCCTCTATGAGAGTATCCCCGAGTTGATCGGGTAAATTTAAGCCGTGATGGCCTTCAGCGAAGCACAACTTCAGCTCTGGGTGACCAGCTTTATCTGGCCTCTGGTCAGGATTAGTGCACTGATTGCCTCGGCTCCTATACTGAGTGCGCGCCAGACTCCGGTGAACTATCGTTTGAGTCTGGTTCTGGTATTGACCTGGCTGGTCATGCCCTTGCTGCCTGCGCCCACGCCGGTAGATGTATTCAGCAGCACTGCATTTCTGATGTTACTTCAACAGATAGTTATCGGCGTTGCCATGGGGTTCATCCTGCAAATGGTGTTTGGTGCATTGATATTTGGTGGTCAGGTGATCGCCTACAGCATGGGGCTGGGCTTCGCTTCAATGATGGATCCCCAGAACGGCGTGCAGGTGCCGGTGGTTTCCCAGTTCTATCTGATTCTGACGACATTGCTCTTTCTGGTTCTCGATGTTCACCTCACTTTGATTGAACTGCTGGTCGAAAGTTTCTTTGTGTTTCCCGTGGCGGTGGATGGGCTGACCCGGAATAACCTGCATGAGATCGTCAGCTGGGGCAGCAGAATATTCAGTGGTGGATTGCTGATGGCGCTGCCGGTTATGGCTTCGCTGCTGCTGGTTAACCTGGGCATGGGTATCGTCGGACGCAGTGCACCCCAACTCAATATTTTTGCCATCGGTTTCCCGATATCGATGTTACTCGGCTGCGTGCTGATCTGGATCACCTTACCTAATGTCATGGAAAACTTTCAAGAGCTGCTAGTCGAGGGATTGGCCCTGATCAGAAACATCCTTTTGATCCCACTTTGAGGATCGGTGCCGAGGGTTGGCGAACCGGAGCAAGGGTTTGCCTGTTATTTTCATGACAAGCTGAGTTTTTTTATCTTGAGAAAGGCCGGTGTGGGTCGGGCCATTTTTACGACCTTCAGACCAGATGACTTGTTCCCTTAACAGGGAAAAACAGGAGCCCCATCCCTGGGGCAGATGGCTTAACAGGGGACCATGCCATGGCAGAAAACAGTGACGGCCAGGAAAAAACAGAAGAACCGACACAGAAACGTTTACAGGACAGCAAGCGCAAGGGTCAGATCGCTCGCTCGAAGGAACTCAACACTATGGCCATTACCCTGGTCGGTGGCATGGCACTGGTGGCTATGAGCGGGGATTTCGCACAGGGTCTGGCTGAAATCATGACGACCAATTTTACCATCCCCCGTGTTGATGTCTTCGACACCACCGCACTGTTGCGCCGCCTGGTAGGTTCCATTCGGGAGGCACTGCTGATTCTGTTGCCCTTTTTTCTGATTGTCGTTGCCATCGCCATCGCCAGTTCTGTTTCGCTGGGTGGGATGACCTTCAGCGCAGAGGCGCTCTCTCCCAAGCTGAGCAAACTCAATCCCCTGAAAGGACTTAAAAAGATGGTCTCTGCCAAGAGCATGATGGAATTGTTCAAGGCATTGGCCAAATTCGTCCTTATCGGTGGCACTACTGGAATCGTACTTTGGCTTACCCTGGGTCAGTTCATCGCACTCAACACCATGGCGCTGGGTCCGGCCTTGAGCCAGCTTGGAACGCTGGTGGGATGGTCCTTTGTACTGGTGGCGTCTACTTTGAGTGTTATCGCCATGATCGATGTCCCTTTTCAGTTGTGGGATCACAAGCGCCAACTCAAGATGACCAAGCAGGAACTCAAGGAAGAAATGAAAGACACCGAGGGTCGACCCGAGGTGAAGGGGCGTATCCGTAATCTACAGCGGGAAATGGCACAGCGCCGGATGATGGATGAGGTACCCAAGGCTGATGTGATTGTTACCAACCCCACCCACTACGCTGTAGCACTGCGCTATGACCAGACCAGCATGCAGGCTCCCAAACTGGTTGCCAAAGGGGCTGATCTGGTCGCTGCCAATATACGTCGCCTGGGATCACAACACGATGTTCCACTCGTGGAATCACCGATGCTGGCCCGGGCAATCTTCGCTCATACCGAGTTGGGCGATGATATTCCGGCAGGTCTCTATCTGGCCGTCGCCAAGTTGCTTGCCTATGTATTCCAACTCAGGGCCTATCGTAGCGATGGCGGTTTGCGGCCGGATAACCCTGGAGATTTTCCTGTTCCTCCGGAGCTTCAAGTTCCGGAACAGCGCCAAACAACGACTTAGTCGAGGCATCATGGATACCACTATTATCTTGAATAACCTGAGGGCGATCAGTACCCGCGGCCTGGGTGCGCCGCTGATAATGATGCTGTTGCTGGCGATGGTCATCATCCCGCTCCCGCCTCTTGCCCTGGATGTGCTGTTTACCTTCAACATCGCCCTGTCCCTGGTGGTGATGCTGGTGGTTATCTACACCCTCAGGCCTCTCGAGTTCAGCGTCTTTCCCAGTCTGTTGCTCATCGCCACACTTCTGCGGCTGGCGCTTAACGTGGCCTCGACGCGGGTGGTGTTGCTGGAAGGGCATGAGGGTGGAGACGCTGCCGGAAAAGTCATCGAAGCTTTCGGTGAATTCGTGATCGGGGGTAACTACGCAGTCGGTCTGGTGGTGTTTTTTATTCTGGTAATCATCAATTTTGTTGTGGTGACCAAAGGCGCCGGCCGGGTGTCGGAAGTCAGTGCGAGGTTTACACTCGATGCCATGCCCGGCAAGCAGATGGCTATCGATGCCGACCTGAATGCCGGCCTGATCACCCAGGAAGAGGCGCGTACCCGTCGAGAGGATGTTGCTCAGGAAGCGGATTTTTACGGTGCCATGGATGGTTCCAGTAAATTCGTCAGGGGGGATGCGGTTGCCGGTATCCTGATTCTCATGATCAATATCGTCGGTGGTCTGGCGATTGGTATGGGGCAGCATGATCTGGACTTTTCCACCGCGCTGCGATACTACGCACTGCTGACCATTGGTGATGGCCTGGTGGCACAGATACCGTCACTGCTGCTTTCTACTTCGGCGGCGATCATCGTTACCCGTGTTGCCTCTTCCGAGGATATGGGTGGCCAGGTACTCAACCAGGTGTTGTCGAATCCCAGGGTACTGGCACTCACCGCCATCATTATCGGGTTGATGGGAATCATCCCCGGTATGCCCAATTTTGCCTTTCTTACACTGGCTTCTCTGGCGGGTTTCGGTGCCTGGTGGATACATCGTCGTCAGGCCAAACCCGAAGTAGAGGAACTGCCGGTGCCGGTCCAGGAAGTGCCCCCGGAACAGAAGGATTTGACCTGGGATGATGTAGAGCCGGTGGATATCATCGGTCTCCGGGTGGGATACCGTCTGATACCCCTGGTGGATCGTAACCAGGGCGGGCAGTTGATGAATCGCATAAAAGGGATTCGCAAGAAGCTGTCCCAGGAACTGGGATTCCTTATTTAATTTGTTTATATCAGGGATGATCTCGAGCTCGAACCGACTGCCTACAGTATTTCTCTGCGTGGGGTTGTTGTGGGTAGTGCTCAGATTCATCCCGACAAGGAACTGGCGATCAGCTCGGGCGACGTGCTGGGAACCCTGCAGGGAGTATCGACCAAAGACCCGGCCTTCGGTCTGGATTCTGTGTGGATCGACCCGAGCCAGCGGGATTATGCCCAGACGCTCAATTACATGGTGGTGGATGCCAGTACGGTCGTCGCCACCCATATGAATGAGATTCTAAGGTCTCACGCTCAGGAACTGATCGGTCACGAGGAGGTGCAGCAGTTGCTCGACATACTGTCCCGTACCGCACCCAAGCTGGTGGAGGATCTGGTACCCAAGACCCTGTCTCTGGGCCAGTTTCTGAAGATTGTACGTAACTTGCTGGATGAGAATGTTTCGATCAAGGATATGCGGACAATCGCCGAAACATTGGCGGAATACGGACCCCAGAGTCAAGACACCGGCGCCCTTACTGCCCGAGCGCGGATAGCCCTGTCCCGTTCAATAGTTCAGCAACTTGTTGGTTCTATTGAAGAAATTCCAGTAGTAGTTTTGGAGCACGGATTGGAACAGTTATTGCTTCAGAGTATACATCCATCAGATGAAAGTGGTGTTGGGCTGGAACCCGGGATGGTTGAAAGGTTGCGGGGGGTACTGGTTGAAACGGTAGCCCAGTTGGAGATGACCAAGCAACCCGGCATTTTGCTGGTTCCTGCGGGAATCAGGCCTTGGATGTCTCGATTTGCCAGACACAGTATACCGGGGTTGAAGGTGCTCTCCTACAACGAGGTTCCGGACAATCGCCAGATCAAAGTGGTGGCCACGGTTGGACAGTCGGATGGAAACACCAGACAGATTCAGTAGAAGTTAACCGGATCAGGGTCAATAGAGAACATGAGTATTCTTAACAGACATCGGAAAAGTACCGCCACGTCGAACGTTGCGGGCTGTAATCCTCTCGAGGGAATCGCTGCACTGTCTGCCACGACTGGTGGAATAAATCAGTTTGGCAGCTCGCTGTCCTTAGTGAAAATGGCTCGCTCCAATCCACAGTATTCCGGGTACGTCGGTCTATGAAGATCAAACGTTTTATCGCCGCCGATATTCGCCAGGCATTGCGCCAGGTACGTGAGACACTGGGTGCGGATGCGGTGATTCTATCCAACAAATCGGTGGATGGCGGAATCGAACTCGTTGCTGCCATGGACTATGACGAAGCAGCATTCGAGACAAAACCTAAAACCCGGACGACATCGGTTCGACCGGTACCTGTCGAAACCAATTCTGGAACTGGCACTGGTACCGGCCCCCGCGTCGAAAGCAGATCCAGGGTTGAAGCCCCAGCTAAAAATGTATCTGAGCCGGAAACCAGACCGACCAGTGTCGTGGGGCGGCATAAGTTTCGCGAGGAACCAGCTGACCGATCCCCTGCAGAATACCAGGATCCGGTATTGCAGGAGATGCGCGGTGAAATGCAGGCGCTTCGCCGGATGATGGAAAACCAGCTCTCCGAGCTGGCATGGACTCAAATGGGTAGCCGGAATCCACAATCTCAGGAACTCCTGCGGCGATTGATGCAGTTGGACCTGAGTCCCGACATCTGTTCACGACTCACCCGGAGCCTGCAGGATGTGGAAAATTCCGATCAAGCATGGCGAAAAGCTCTGCATCTCCTCGCAGGGGAGTTACCGGTAGCGGGCGAGAGCCTCATCGAAGATGGTGGCGTGGTGGCGCTGATTGGTCCCACTGGAGTGGGTAAAACCACCACCATCGCGAAGCTGGCTGCCCGATTTGTACTGCGGCACGGCCACCGTCACCTTGCATTGGTCTCGACCGACAGTTATCGCATCGGGGCACAGGAACAGCTCAATACCTATGCCCGTATTCTGGATGTACCGGTAAGACGCGCTTCCACACCGGATGAACTGCATGCCACCCTGAATTCGCTGTCCGATAAGCGTTTGGTGTTGGTGGATACAGCGGGTATGAGTCAGCAGGATGTACGGTTGAGCGAACAACTTTCTCTATTTAAATCAGGTAATCGGCAAGTGCGCACTTTTCTAACTTTGTCGGCGAACACTCAGCAAGCGGCTTTGGAACAAGCGATCGAATCATTCGGCACCGCAGGGACTGAAGGTTGCATCCTCACCAAACTGGATGAGGCGGCGTCCCTCGGAGGTGTGCTTTCGGCTGTCGTTCACAGTGGTCTACCCATCGCTTTTTATACCGATGGGCAAAAAGTACCGGAAGACATACACGTAGCTCGAGCCCACACATTGGTGAACCGCGCTGTCACCCTCGGTGAGCGGTCAGGAACTGAATATGATGATGAATACCTGGCTTTGGCACTGGGAGGGGTAAGAGCCGATGCTCATGTCTGAAGCGACTCTGGACCAGGCGGTGGGATTAAGAAATATGGTCAAGCCGGAACCGGTGCAGGTAATAGCCGTGACAGGTGGTAAGGGTGGGGTAGGAAAGACCAACATTTCAGTGAATCTGGCCATTTCGCTATCCAATCTGGGTCGCCGGGTCATGGTGCTGGATGCGGATCTTGGGTTGGCCAATATCGATGTAGTCCTCGGGCTGCACCCGGAATATGACTTGTCACACGTGCTGCGCGGTGAGTGTTCCCTGAGCGATGCGGTGATCAGGGGGCCATCGGGCATTATGGTGGTACCGGCTGCTTCCGGTTTACAGCAAATGGCTGAGCTGAGTACCGCCGAGCATGCGGGACTCATTCGTGCTTTCAGCGAAGTAGGTGCTGATGTCGATACGCTGATCATCGATACGGCAGCCGGAATTTCTGACACTGTCATCAGTTTCAGTCGTGCTGCACAGGAAGTGGTTGTCGTGGTATGTGACGAGCCGGCTTCCATTACCGATGCCTATGCGTTGATCAAACTCTTGAACCGGGAATACGGTGTTGACCGCTTCCGGATTCTCTCGAATATGGCCCGTTCGGCCCAGGAAGGGCGGGACCTGTTCAGCAAAATGTGTCGGGTGACCGACCAATACCTGGATGTGATGCTTAGTTTCATGGGGAGTATTCCCTACGACGATAACTTGCGACGAGCAGTAAAAAACCAGAAACCAGTCGTCCTGGCATTTCCACGCAGCAGATCGGCGCAAATATTTAAGATTCTGGCGAAGAAAGCCGATAACTGGCCAGCACCGGAAGGAGTTGGTGGTCACTTGGAATTCTTCGTCGAAAGGCTTATTCAATTTTCAAGTCAGCCCGGGGAGATGGGACGATGAATGGATTAGCAACCTATAGTGCGGTGCAGGAGCAAGACTCCGAAACGTTGGTGACAGCTCATGCTGCACTGGTGAAACGAATTGCGTACCACCTGGTGAACCGGTTACCGCCGAATGTTCAGGCGGATGACTTGATTCAGGCTGGAATGATCGGGCTGCTGGAGGCGAGCAGAAACTATGATCCCAGCCAGGGAGCCAGTTTTGAAACCTATGCTGGTATTCGTATTCGAGGTGCGATGCTTGACGAGATCAGGCGTAGCGACTGGACTCCGCGATCAGTGCATCGCAAGGCCAGGATGGTAGCGGAGGCGATGCGGGGTATCGAGAACGAAGAAGGTCGGGATGCCCGGGACGTGGAAGTGGCGGATGCGCTTGGCATGTCGCTGCACGACTACCACAAGATTCTGCAAGATGCATCGGGTTGCCGGATTTTCAGCCTGGAGGAGTTGCAAGCTGTCGGTGAGTTGCCTCAGGAAAGAAGAGATGGTGCGATAAGCGGTCCTTTTGAAGGGATGCAGCGGGATATGTTTAAAGGTGAACTTGCAGAGGCCATTGCAAGTTTGCCGGAACGGGAGCGACTTGTAATTGCTCTCTATTACGACAAAGAACTGAATCTGCGTGAGATCGGACACGTGCTGGGCGTCAGTGAATCTCGGGTTTGTCAGATCCACAGCCAGGCCACGTTGCGTCTGCGATCACGTCTTTCAGAATGGTTGAATGATATGTTTTAAATGCCGGTGAATCCGGTGATGAGCTGACTTGGAGGTTGCGTTGGACAAGAGTATGAAGATTCTTATCGTGGACGATTTTTCCACGATGCGGCGGATTATCAGAAATCTGCTTCGGGATCTCGGGTTTACCAATACACAGGAAGCAGATGATGGAAAAACCGGTCTGCCGATGTTGCAGGCGGGTGGTTTCGATTTTCTGGTTACTGATTGGAACATGCCCGGGATGACTGGTATTGAACTGCTGAAAGCCGTGCGTGCCGACCCTAAACTGGCAAAACTGCCGGTGCTGATGGTCACCGCTGAATCAAAGCGTGAACAGATCGTCGAAGCGGCCCAGGCTGGCGTCAACGGATACGTGGTTAAACCGTTTACTGCAGGAACGCTGGAAGAGAAGATCAGTAAGATTTTCGAGCGGCTGGATGGCTGAACGAGACCAAATCGGGATGATGCAATGACAATAGATCTGAATGACGAAATCCTCCAGGACTTTCTGGTTGAAGCTGACGAAATTCTGGAGCAGCTGGGCGAGCAACTGATTGATCTCGAGCGCCAGCCTGATGACTTCGATCTGTTGAATGCTGTATTTCGCGGATTTCATACTGTCAAGGGTGGTGCTGGTTTTCTAAATCTTGGTGCCCTTGTAGCGGTTTGTCATCGTGCCGAAGATGTGTTCAACCTACTGCGACAGGGACAGCTGGTGGTGGACGCCCACCTGATGGATACGGTGCTCCAGGTTTTGGATGTCGTTAACGATATGTTCGACAACCTGCGCTCCGGTATAGACCCTGAGCCTGCCGAACCTGAGCTGATTCAACAGTTGCAGGATCTGGCGAATCAAAAAGGTAAACCGGCCGATGGCGCAGCCCCACCGGTTCATTCTCAACCCGAGGTAGAGCCGCCACCGGCGCCGAAAAGCGAGGAAGTGGTCGATCCTGAACCTGAGATCGTCGACGAAGAGAAGGCTGTTGACAGCGGATCCAGTGAGGATATCACTGAAGAGGAATTTGAAGCGCTTCTGGATGAATTGCATGGGGAAGGAAAGCACGGGGGAGGAATTCCTGCCGATGCTTCCGAAACCACAGCCGATGATGCAGAGGCGATAGCTACGAAACAGGAGTCAAAGCCGACTGAAGTTTGTGCGGTGCCTGCCAGGCCGGATGATATAACTGAGGAAGAGTTCGAAGCACTACTTGATAAGCTGCACGGCAGCGGTCAGTTTGGACAGCTTGAGGATGCGCTTCAATCTCCCTCCATAAGTACAGTCCAGCCTGACAATAAGGCAGTTGCCAGTCCGTCCAGTGCAGGCTCCAGCAAAACCACATCATCTGCACCGGCAGGTTCCCAACCCGCATCGGAGCCCAAGGCGGCACCTCGGGCGAAACAGGCAAAAGACGTTTCCAAAGGCAGTCCGAAAGCCGAAACGACCGTTCGTGTAGACACCGCGCGTCTCGATCAGATAATGAATATGGTGGGTGAACTGGTGCTGGTTCGCAACCGCCTGGCCAATCTTAAAGATAAGCTGGATGATGAAGATGTGGCCAGTGCATTCTCCCATCTTGATGTGGTGACTGCCGATTTGCAGAACTCGGTCATGAAGACCCGTATGCAACCGGTCAAAAAAGTATTCGGACGTTTTCCCAGATTGGTCAGGGATCTTGCCAGAGGGCTTAACCGGGAGGTTGAGCTGGAAATGCATGGTGAGGATACTGATCTTGATAAGAATCTGGTAGAAGCACTTTCAGACCCCATGGTCCATCTGGTCAGAAACGCAGTGGATCATGGAATCGAGTCACCTGAAGACAGGGAAAAAGCAGGAAAAGAGCGGAAAGGCCGGGTGATACTCTCTGCGGCTCAGGAAGGTGACCATATTTTGTTGTCTATCTCCGACGATGGCAAAGGAATGGATCCTGAAGTGCTGCGGCGCAAGGCAATTGAAAAGGGATTGATGGATGAAGAAGCAGCCTTTCGGTTGGAAAACCGCGAATGCTATAACCTGATCTTTCACCCCGGATTCTCTACAAAGAGCGAGATTTCCGATGTGTCCGGCCGTGGTGTCGGAATGGATGTGGTAAAAACCCGGATCTCCCAGATGAATGGTCATGTGGAGATTGATTCAGAAAAGGGAAAAGGCAGTACGATTCTCATCAAACTGCCGCTTACGCTGGCTATTCTTCCTACACTCATGGTTATCATCGGGGAACAGCCGTTCGCATTTCCACTCGCCAGTGTCGTGGAGATCTTCAATCTGGACCTGGGTCAGACCAACAGGGTCGATGGCCAGTTAACAATTATGGTTCGTGAGCGTGCGCTGCCACTGTTTTATTTGAGTAAATGGCTGATCCATGGCAAGGAGGTTATCGCAAACGGGCATCTCGGACATGTGGTCGTCGTAAACGTGGGTGGCAGGCAGGTCGGGTTTGTAGTCGATAGTCTGATCGGGCAGGAAGAAGTGGTCATTAAACCCCTTGGGGCGGTTTTACAAGGACTTGATGGTATGGCGGGAGCAACCATCACGGGTAACGGCAGAATTGCATTGATCCTCGACATACCCGGATTGATGCGCCGCTATGCCCGCCGCTATTAAACCCTGAAACCTGGGACTATCAGTGAGAGGAATCGAGGTACCAGCGGGCAGGAAATGGCGGGTTAAGTTCACAGGTGTGATGAGTCATCGACTATCGTGTTATCAGTGGTGCTCCAGTTTACCAGGAATCATCGGGTGTCCCGGTTGGATAGTGTCACCGGGCATGGGGTGCCGGAGATGCTGAAATGAGTTCCAAGGTTAGAGTCCTGGTGGTGGATGATTCTTCGTTTTTCCAGCAATTGATTTGTGGGATGCTGAGCAGCGAACCTAGAATTGAAGTCGTAGGCCGGGCTGCAGATGGTCTGTCCGCAGTGAAAGAAGTGCATCGGCTTGAACCCGATGTGGTTACCATGGATGTTGAGATGCCTGTCATGGACGGAATTACTGCGGTCAGGCGTATCATGGAAGAGCGTCCGACACCCATTGTCATGTTCTCAGCTGTTACCCGGGAAGGGGCCAAAGCGACCCTTGATGCTCTCGATGCCGGGGCGGTGGACTTTCTGCAGAAACTTCCAGTCGGTGCTGATGAATCCAATGAACTTGCAAAACGAGTGCTCATGGTCAGCTCGAAAGAACGGGCACCGGCGCGTCCACCGGTGGCACCGGTGCGACCCCAGAAAAAAGAAGTTGCGCCCCCCCGCAAAGGGAAGTACCAGCTGGTTGCTATCGGCGCCTCTACCGGTGGTCCGGCGGCTGTTCAGAAACTCCTTTCCGAACTTCCAGCCAGTTTCTCTCTCCCGGTATTGGTAATAGTGCATATGCCGGGCAGCTTCACACCGGCTTACGCTCAACGCCTGAATGCACAGTGCAAGGTGCGTGTCAAAGAAGCAGTTGATGGCGACGTACTGCGACCCGGTCAGGTCTATCTGGCCCCCGGAGGTAAGCAGATGTTACTGGAAAGACGGGGCAGGGACACAGTGATCAAGGTGATTGAGGGCCAGGCGAGTCAAACTTATAAGCCCAGTGTGGACATCAGTTTTGGTTCCGCGGCGGGAATCTTTTCCTCGGGGGTGCTGGCCGTCGTACTGACCGGGATGGGAGCGGATGGCAGACAGGGTGCCAGGCTGCTCAAGCAGGGAGGGTCCAGTATCTGGTCACAGGATGAGAGCAGTTGTGTGGTCTATGGTATGCCACAGGCGGTGGAGAAAGCCGGTTTATCGGACCGGGTTCTGCCTCTTGGGGAGATTGGCCCCTTGTTGGGAAAGCTGGTCTGACATGGACTATCTCAGTGTGCTTGGCGTAACCATCGCCATCGGCGCTATTCTGAGTGGTAATGCGTTGGAAGGAGGGCAACTGGATGCGTTGCTCAACGGTCCGGCGCTGATCATTGTGCTGGGTGGCACTATCGGAGCAGTCATGCTGCAAACTCCGGTGAGTGTTTTCTTTCAGGCGATACGCCTGTCGGGCACCGTGTTCAAACCGGCGGAGCATCTGCCCGAACAGGCTATCAGGAAACTGGTGGATTGGAGCAACGTTGCTCGGAGGGAAGGGTTACTGGGCCTGGAAAACGCAGCAGAATCGGAACCGGATCTCTTCATTCGTAAAGGCATGCAGCTGCTGGTTGATGGCAGCGCCTCGAATGTGATCAGAGAAATTCTGGAAGTGGAACTGGACAGCCAGGAGCAGCACGATATCCAGGCAGCCAGAGTTTTCGAGTCCATGGGTGGGTATGCACCCACCATTGGTATCATCGGTGCAGTGCTGGGGTTGATTCATGTCATGCAGAATCTTGCTGACCCCAGCAGACTGGGCGGTGGTATTGCAACCGCATTTGTGGCCACCATTTATGGCGTGGGTCTGGCCAATCTGTTTTTGCTGCCTTTCGGTGGAAAAATGAAAGCACTCGCCAGAAATAAGGCTAACTACAGGGCGCTGGTTGTCGAGGGTATCGTCTCTATAGCAGAGGGCGAGAATCCTCGGCATATCGAGTCCAAACTGCAAAGCTACATATAAGGGCCGCGGAAATTAATAATTGTCCAGAAATTGCGCTGGATTTTGGTTCAGACTCAAGGCGTGGAAAGGGGCGCATAGCTGTTCTATGCAACCCTTGCCACAACGCGGAAGCTGGACCAAAAGACGAGCAAGACTGGATAATT
>JAAELC010000543.1 GCA_024227135.1 Gammaproteobacteria bacterium | reverse complement strand
ATCCGTTGGGTGGAAGGCTATCAACGGATCAATGAACTGCAGCAGTATCTGTGGGAACAGGCCTTCGATACCCGGCTGGTGTATATGGCGGACCGGGAGGCCGATTTGTTTGAACTCTATGCCGAACACCAACAGCACCTGCAAAAAGGAGGCCCTAAAGACCCCAAGGGCGCACAAACCGCCGACTGGCTGATTCGCAGTAAACATGATCGAAACACAACAAGCGGAGAAAAACTCCAGGCCACGGTGGCGCAGGCTCCGGAGCTTGGACGGGTCGAATACGATATGCCGGGTTCGAACACCCGAAAGGGCCGCAAAGTGACCCAGAGGCTACGGGCCACCCGGGTAACCCTGCCACCCCCGCAGGGCAGTTCCCATACCCAACCGATCGAAGTCACCGCACTATGGGCCAAAGAGACGAACCCACCCGGATCGGAACAGCCGATCCAGTGGATGTTGTTGACCAACCTTGAGGTCACCACCCTGGATCAGGCGGAAAAGATGCTGGACTGGTATCTGTGCCGATGGCAGATTGAGATCTTTTTTCGGATCCTGAAGTCCGGTTGCAAAATAGAAGAGCTACAGCTTGAAAAGATCGAACGTCTGGAACCGGCCTT
>JAAELC010000542.1 GCA_024227135.1 Gammaproteobacteria bacterium | reverse complement strand
CATCCGGACGACTGGTTTCTCACCTGCCATTTTGTGGATGACATGGTGATGCCGGGCACCTTGATGTATGAGTGCTGTGCTCACACCCTGAGAGTACTACTATTGAGAATGGGATGGGTCACAGACAAGACTGAAGTCTGTTACGAACCTGTTCAGGCAGTGGACTGCGGCTTAAAATGCAGGGGACCGGTGACACCCCAGACCCGTCATGTACATTATACCGTTGAGATCAAAGAGATAGGCTACCACCCCGAGCCTTATGTCATTGCAGACGCCCATATGTATGCCGACGATCACTACATCGTTTTTTTCAAAGACATGTCTATGCAGATGACCGGGGTCGACGGCGAGGATATCGCCTCCTTTTGGGATGCACGTCGCAACATTATGACGTCGAAAAAGGATTCCCCCCAGGAACCACTGTTCACAAGTGAGCATATCCTTGAATTTGCCGTGGGTTGCCCCTCCAAAGCCTTTGGCCAGCCCTATGAGGTGTTTGACCGCCAGCGCAGGATTGCCAGGCTGCCGGGACCGCCCTATTGTTTCATCGACCGTATCACCGCAATCCAACCCAAACCCTGGCTGCTCGAGCCTGACGGATGGGTGCTGGCGCAGT
>JAAELC010000541.1 GCA_024227135.1 Gammaproteobacteria bacterium | reverse complement strand
CTTGGCCGCGCGGCTGTCGTACCAGAGAGCAGGAATGGAGCCCACCGATGCCTGGCACCCCTGTACGAACCGTATTGCACGGACCGCGGGTTGGGTGCTGGCTGCAATGACCGCTCCGCTGGTCAGTCGCCGCATGGGTGGGTTTTGCTGGCTTTTGCATGGGAGTGATACTCCCGCAAAGCCGCTGTGGAGTTGGCATTGCGCCATCCGGATGGTGCCCGTCTCTGTGGAGTCGCTTAGCTCCTCCAACAGAGACGGGCGTCGTATTGAACCAAATCGACCAGGGTGAACAGCCCGCTCGCTACACAATCCGAGTCCATTGGATTGCTGTCTGTGTCGGCTTCCCGCCACACAGACGCTCGCGCACTGCACACGCTGATAGGCCGAAGCAGCTATCGTTTTTGGAAGGGACCCTGGGACGAAATCGTAAGGGTTGAGTTGGGAAGATGGCCCACAGCCTACTGGCTGCGCACACCTGGGTCGGGTCGGAGGTGCGCAAGGTGCCGCTGATATACCGCAGCGACCACGGATGAAATCTGCCTAAATCCTAGCACAGATACCGGCGTTCGTTTGGGTTAAAAGCCTGCACCTGATCGACCGGTTTACGGGCCATCCATCTCATGCTTCCCAGATACAGCCTGCCTTTGTCCATGCTGTCAATAAAGCGCCGCATAAATTCCGAATAGTTTTCAAGTTGGTGCTCGATACGCCTGCAATCATCAGGAAATTTTACTTTATCGATGGCGTATTGTGCCGTAGAAAACACTATAGCGGGCTACTGAAGTATTACCTTCGGGAATCTTCGTGAGTATTTTGACCGGACGAGTTTTGGCCGAACCTTTTCCTTGGACGGTGATTCAAGGGTTTATCCTGCTGTTGCGTTGAGTTATCAACGAGTTAGAAATGTTCATGTGAGAATTATCCACGGAAACCAACAGGATAGAAACAGTGGTGGTGCGATATGGAGTCGCGACGATAGAAAGTTGGTGAGATAAAGTGTGATATTCGCCATACAGGGCAGGCTGATTTGTTGAGTAGGCTCAGCAAGTCTGGGAGAGCCTGATCCCCGGATTTGGACAGAAAAAAACCTTGATAAGATCAATTTTCGATCTAGCCAATAGACGGCAAAGAGTAGCCTAGAATAGTACTACAAGCTCTAGGTGTGATCTGTATAAGTTAACCAGCAGCCTACGCTTCTTGAACGAAGAGATGGCTACTCTGTGAATGCTGGGAGTAAGCAGTTGTGTGAGCGCTACAGTTCTGTGATCTATAGGTAGCGTATTGTAGGTTTTAGTAACGCAGTAAACAGTTAAATTGGCGGAAACGAGGAGGAGCGAAGGATGTTGCGAGTTCGGATAGTTGAGATCGAGTGTTTTCGGGGAACAAAAGAACTCAAATGGTATCCGGCGACAGGGGGCAAAAGCCTCATCGGCCGGACGTACATGGTTTGTGGTAGCAGGAGGAGCCTGTTAATGACTAGGGCAACCGATCCTGTGGTTCCTTGAGTTGTAAAAAATCTAAAGGGCCAGTTCTGTCAGAGCTGATTGGGTCTTGAACGCAATGGCATCTTCCCTTTGAGCCGAAGCGTTGTCGGTTGAGTTGCTCGCATTCCGATTCATTGCCCACCGTGGGTATGACAAGGGGCTGTTGCTGAAAGGGGTGTAGTCGTCGGGTGCATGCAGGTGGCATGATATTGATTCGGCCTGGACCTGGGTGTAAAGCACTGCGCCAAGTATGGTCAGACCTGTGAGTGGGGACGAGGCAGTACTCATTCGTAAGGTGTTACCTCTTCTGCCTGTATCTGATAACCGGCGGTTGCGAGATCGCTGTTAAAAGATTTTGCGCTCAAGGTTCCGGTAACCCAGACCGTATCGAATGCTTGGCGTATCTTTGCATCACCGTTGATTACCTTTACATAGACGGTCTGGTTAGCGGGAGGCGGTGGCACATGGATGCAGGCGCCATAGTAGGGTACCAGGAGAAACTCGCTCAGTTTTTTTCCATCGCCCTCAATCGGTACCACAAAGCCGGGGAGTTTCACCCGTTTCCCGTCCAGGCTCTCTACTACAGGAGCCTCATTCCAGGCTGCTTCGAGTTCATCCAGTATCTTCTGGGCACGAGGATCATTGTCATCCAATTCATTGATATCGCCAAATTGTTCCATGATTCTGTCAGGGCGGAAGTCTTCGGGAATCATGGCATCCCACTCCAACTCCTGAGCCGGATCAGCGCTTGTAGCGTTGAGTGGGAGGAGAGAAAGCAGCAACAGGATAGCGACAGGTATGGATTTCATGGGATTCCTCTAGATTCGTATGCTCATGCCATCGGCAAGTGAGTAGCGATAGGCGCGATATCCGGGTATTAGTCCAATAAGCAGGCCGGAAGTTCCAACCAGCCCCAGCATGAACCACTCACGAAGGGAGGGAAGAGTGATCGGCAGATACAGACCATACTGACTCTCTACAAAAGGTTGGGTCAGGAGCAGGCTGCCATAGAGCAGCAGCAGGCCGATTGTCACGCCAACCAGGCTAAGCACCATGCTCTCTCCTGTGACCAGCAGCAGGATGTGTCCTGGGCGCGCGCCCAAGGAGCGCAGGATTGCCATCTCACGCCGCCTCTCATTTAGACCTGCCAGCATCACGGTCAACATGCCGATGAGGCCGACTGCCACTACCAGTACGGTAACCATCAGCAGAGCATTCTCGGCAACACCCATTAGATCCCAGAGTTGTTGCAGGGCCACTCCAGGCAGAATGGCAAGCAGGGGTTCCTTGCGGTAGTTATTGACTTCGCGCTGAACCTTGAAAGTGGCGATTTTGCTTTTGAGACCCACCAGGAAGGCAGTAATCGCCTTGGGTGTCAGGTCCTTTTGAAGCGCCTCTTCGGCACTGATCTTTCTTCCGGCCACCTGCCTGCCGGCTACCCAGTCCTTGTGAATCGCCTCAATGCCTTGCAGTAGCACATGAATGGTCCGATCTACTGGTGTGCCTGTGGGGCTTAGGATGCCCACAACCTCGAAGGGCTTGTCATCGTGGTGGGTGAAACTGGTCTTTCCGGCGCCGTGGGCGATGATGATCTTCTGTCCGACCCGGTAGTTGAGTTGCTGTGCAACCTCATATCCAAGTACCGCGTGATAGACCTGGTCGAAGGGCTGACCCTGATGGAATGTCAGAGAACGCTTTTGGGCGTATCTGTAGTATTGGAAGTAGTCCCGGTTGGTTCCCATTACCCGGAAGCTCCGGTGTGAATCTCCCAATGAGATGGGGATGGTCCAAGCTACCATTCGATTTTCGGAAAACTTCTTATAGCTGTTCCATGAGATATTATTAGTGGCATCACCAATCCGGAATACCGAGTAGAGCAGCAGGTTGATGGCACCGCTGCGGGCACCCACCACCAGATCGGTGCCAGAGATGGTGTTGGCAAAGCTGTTGCGTGATTCCACCCGCAGGCGTTCGACCCCCAGCAGTAGTGAGACACTCAGGGCGATGCTGACCAGGATCAGGCTCGCCGTGAAGCGGCGGTTTAGCAGGCTCTTCAATGCCAGGGAGATGATCGCCATCAGTGATCACCTTGCGCTGGTCTGTTGATTTCGTCCAAGGCGATATGTCGCCCGAACAGGGATTCAAGCTGGCGGTCATGGCTGACGAAGAGCAGGGTCGAACTTGTCTCTTCGCACTCCTGAAACAGCAATCGGATGAACGCCTGGCGCATGTCGCTGTCGAGGGCGGAGGTGGGTTCGTCAGCGATGACGATCTCGGGTGCGCCAATCAATGCTCTGGCGGTCGCCACCCGCTGCTGCTGTCCCACGCTCAACTCGGTCACCGGCCGATGGATAAGTGTGTCATCTGCCATGTCCAGGTGGGCCAGCAGGCGTGTTGCCTCATCAATCAGGCTTTTGCCCGATCTGGTTGCTTTCTGTTTGCGTTTCTGGGAAAAACGGCAGGGCAGGGTGACGTTCTCCAGTACTGAGAGATAGGGGATAAGGTTGAAAAGCTGGAAGATAAAACCGATATGATCGGAGCGAAAATGATCCCGCCTTGAACCCGAGAGGCGGTTGATCGTCTCTCCCAGGACTTTCACCTCACCACGAGTCGGCAGATTGACGCCGGCCAGCAGTGACAGCAGGGTGCTCTTGCCGCTGCCACTGGCGCCCCGAATGAAGATGCGCTCACCGCGCGTCACCTCGAACTTGGGAATGTGCAACACTTCCGGAAGGTCGCTGCGCCATTCAAAGTGAAGATCCCTGAGTTGTATTGCAGGTATTTGTGGCATGAAATTCTTTAGAGTTCCAGGGTGCTGTGATCCGGCGTCAACTCAATCTTCTGCTGCCCTTGATTTGAAACGCTCTGTACCCCGATGACCTCTGTGCCGGGAAACTGATTGAAGATCTCGATCACTATACTGTCCAACTTGGACATCTCTGCACAATGGAAGCTGTAGTGCCCCGTGAAGTCAACATGGGTCACCTCTTCGAGGTCGAGGGAGGCTTCATTAGAATGTTCATGATCTTGCTCGCCATGCTCTTTAAGGGGAGACTCCACCTCGATCGACACCGAGTCACATTTGGCTGCGGGGGGGAGGCTGAATAACAGGCCGGGTTGTTTCAGAGCCTCAATCGCCGATTCGATTGCATGGGATTGGGCCTCATTGGTCGACTGATGCTCGAAACCCACGATATTCATCGCGGGACTGAGAAACTCAATTTCGAGGGTACTGCCCTCCAGTGCAATCAACAACTGTGCCTCACCGTGGACGTGTGCCCCATGCTCTTCATGTTCATGCTCAGCGGCATAGAGTTGGGTTGAACCGGTAAGCAGAGAGATTGATATAAAAAAGATTCCCTGTTTAATTCTGGACATGGTGTTCAGGTCTCCTGTTACATAATTCAGTCCATTTTATCGCAGTGATCTTGTTTTTAAGTCCAGAAACGTGCTTCTACCAGAAAATTAACATGTTGTGTTGATGAGTTGAATTCACAAATGGTTGCAGTCGTTGTGTGCGATGCCTTTTAAGTGTCGACAAATCTGGCATCACTCTATCTAAAAACTTTTATTAATCAGTGAGTAACGCAAAGAATTCATTCTTGGACGGTGACTCAAGGGGTTACCCGATTGTTGCGCTGAGTTTTCAAGGCGTTAGAATGTGCATGTGGGAATTATCCACGGAAGCCAACGGGATAGAAATAGTGGTGGTGAGACTTGGAGTCGCGACGATATTCGCGACGGTAGAAAGTTATATGGGAGGGGGTGCAGATCAGAGTTTAAATCCAGTGATTTTGATAGGACCGGTTGAAAACGCAGCTGAAAGCAGACGTCATCTGTTTAAGAGTTAGGTTGAAGCCTGCAAGCATGAAGATGATTGGATTCAGGACAAGCGCGACGACCGTCCGTTGACTGCATAGCAGGCCTGCCAGCATCACGTCTATCCGCACTGATGGTCATGTCAGTCCGATATACTGAGGACACGCACGAGCAGAATACTCCGCCTGACTAATACTCCTATCCACCAGTGTATAGGCCATTATCTAAAGCGTTCCTGACCCTAATCCAGCGCGATGCTTCTGTCGGTATTCCTTCGGCGACATGCCGATCCATCTCCTGAACGAACGAGTGAAACTGGCGTGGTCGCTGAATCCAACCGCTTCACCAATGGCAGCAATATTTTTATCGGTTCCCAGCAACAAGCGAATTGCCTCTTGCTCGCGTAGTGATGCAATCTCCCTGCTCAAGCTAGTGCCAACGCCGTGCAGCTTGCGCCTCAGTACACGCTCTTTGAATCCACAAACCTCCGCTGCCTTATCGACCGTCAGGTTTGACACGTGCAGGTAGGGTTTCAGAGACTCTCTTATGGCATGGATGAGGACGCGAGGCGGAGAAAAGAAATCACCCGGCGCAGCTTCGGGGGTTCGCTGCCGAAAGGGCAGGAGCAACCACGACATCGGAAAACGGATCGATGGACCGCTCTTATCACCTTGCTGCAGATTCATGCCGTGATACCGGTCGGGCATTGCGCGAAGGTCGCAGACCGTAACCCTAACCTGCTGCGGTTGCCAGTCGATGTCGATGGCGTGCCTGAAAATGTTGACAATAAGACCGGCATAAAAAGCATCGGCCTGCGCCGGGACCATATTGGGTGTGAAATCCCGCCGTGACTTGAACTGCGCATGAACACCGTCTGTCTTGAGTTCCCAGATGACGGAGGTGGCGTGCCTCCTGGTTGTCATCGTGAAACGATTGAAGAAGTCCCCTAGAGAAGTGGCGTTATTGATCGCCTCCGTGAATAAGGGCCACTTGCTCAAGGCCAGTGACTCGCCAATGGCGACCGTCAGATAGGGATCATCCGCTGCCTCTGCCAAACCCTCTAACAGCAAATACATGACGGGTGCAGGTACGAACAGCTCGGATGAGGAGATAGCGTCACGCGACAAGGACAGGTCATTTAGGAGGTCGTGGATAGAGACACCACGGCGCTCGACTTCCTCGATGATCGGTTTTACCAAACTGAGTCTTATCAGCGGCAGGTCCGGCGATCCGATGGGTTCGGTTACTTTCTGGGTCATAGTTGAGCAATTCTAGACAATTTGTGGTGTTAAAAAAGACAAAAATCTGCAGATAATTAACTTTCTCGGCTGAAATTCTTAGTTAGCGCGGAGCGAAGAGCGCCGTGCCAGTAATCTCGTGGTTGCAGAGACCCGTTGATATGAACAGTCAAAGAGAAGCCGCCGGAATCCGGATAGACAACCTGAGTCTTTCATTTGGTGAGACCGAGGTGCTCAAGCGTATCGATCTGGTGATCGAGCCTGGAGAGTTCTTCGCGTTTCTCGGGCCTTCCGGTTCCGGTAAATCCACCCTGTTGCGAGCCATCGCCGGGTTTGGGCCCCGGCCGAAGGGCAGAATACTGATAGGTGGTGAGGATGTAACGGGGCGACCGCCGTGGAAACGCAATTTGGGTATGGTATTCCAGAGCTACGCGCTCTGGCCCCATATGACCGTCTACAGTAATGTCGCGTTCGGCCTGGAGGAACGACGGGTTTCTCGTGAACAGACCAGGAACAGGGTCATGGCGGCATTGGATCTGGTGGGGCTGGCCGACTATGCCCATCGACGGCCTTCCCAGCTTTCGGGGGGACAACAGCAGCGGGTGGCATTGGCTCGCACCGTCGTGATAGAGCCCCGGGTCCTGCTGCTGGACGAGCCGCTTTCGAATCTCGATGCCAATCTTCGGGTGCAGATGCGACAGGAAATTCTGGAGCTGCAAAGGACACTCAACCTGACCACGGTCTTTGTCACTCATGATCAGGAAGAAGCCAACACCACATCGGATCGTCTGGCGGTGCTCAACGATGGTCACCTGCAGCAGGTGGGAACACCCATGTCTCTGTATGATCAGCCCGAGAACAGCTTTGTCGCAGGTTTTATGGGGATTGCCAACATACTTAAGGGGAATCTGCGACTGCAGGACGGGGGCTCACTGTTCGAGTCCGAGAAAGGCACCTGCCTGCCCCTGAAAACTGAAAGAACGGGGAAGTGCAGCATCGTTTTTCGGCCACAGAATGTGGAGGTTTTAAAACCCGGCAGCCCTTTGGAAGCCGATCACCACCTGATAGCCGGTAAGGTGCTCAACAAGGAGTTTCTGGGCAGTATTCTTCGCTACGAAGTTCAGGTCGGTGGGGATCGTATACTGATTGACCATAGTCATCAGCAATTCGAAGCCACGATGGAAAAGGGTGCGGATGTAGAGATCGCACTGGCTACCGACCATCTGGTGATTCTGCAGGACACTTAAGTAACTCAATAGTGATCATCTGCTTTTTCAGGTTGCAGTGAAGCCCGCACCCGATGGTGCGCCAGGGCGCGGGTTACAAGTGCGGAAACAACGTAAACGGCGCCAGCCAGCAGAATGATTGTGGGACCAGCCGGAAGGTCGGGGCCGTAGGAGATGGCCAGACCGGACAGACTGATGGCACCCCCCAGCAGGGTAGCCAGTAACATCATACGCCCGATGGAATGAACGTAGTGCCCGGCCACCGCAGCAGGCAGTGTCAATAACGCCAGCACCAGGATCAGTCCCACGACCTGAATCATCAGCACGACGGTGACCGCCACCAGCACCAGCAGCAGCAGATAGAAAAAAGTGACCGGTACTCCGCGCAGTCGGGCGAATTCCTCATCGAAAACAACAGCGAGGAACTGCCGATGGTAGGCGCCCACGATGATTAACAGCAGGGTATCCAGGGCTGCCATGAACCACAGGCTCTTTTCAGGTACCAGAAGAATATTGCCAAACAGATAGCTCATCAGGTCGGATTGGTAGCCCGGTGTTTTTGAGATAAACAGGATGCCGATAGCCATGCCGATAGCCCAGAGTGCACCGATCATCGTGTCTTCCTGGGCCTGCCAGGCCAGTCTTACCCAGCCGATGAGCAATGCGGCCAGGATAGCTGCTGTGAGAGCCCCCGCCAGAGGATCGAACCCATAGTAGATGGCTGCTCCCATTCCACCGAGAACCGAGTGGGCGATTCCTCCTGCGATAAAAGCGATGCGTTTGACCACGACATAGGTGCCTATCACACCACAGCCGATACTCGCCAGCAGACCGGCGAGCAATGCTGTTTGCAGAAAACCGTGTTCAGCAAGGGCAGAGAAAAACTCGTTCATGCCACCAGTACTCCTTCAATATGAGAGTGACGGGGGCAGCCCTCCAGTGAGCTGTTCAGCATCCCTGGAGTGGTTTGCACAGGGTAACAAGGTAAGGGGCCATAGCCTGGGAGTCGTGCCTTGCTATAAACAGTGACAAATCCACGGAATCCGCGACGGTGATATTGATGGCTCACCAGGGCGAGCCCCGGTTGACCCTGATGTTTCGAGTCAGAACCTGTTCAGGCAGTTTCCATGGTGGCTTGATTGGATACCAGTTTGACAATGAGTGCTCCTGTCAGCCCTTATTGCGCTTTACAAAGAGCAGGCGGGAACCTGCTGAGAGACCTGGAGTTGTTGTCGTGCCGGATGGCCTCTGTGATCGCCACCATATAGTATTCCTTTGGGTACTGTCTGATTGATTCCACGGGTTGATATTGAGTCGGGTCGAGACCCCGTGGTTATTGACCCGTCAACTTTTAACCAGGCGGATTTTTGGCTTCTTGGGGTGACGAAGGTAGATGACTACCACATGCCCTATGGACTGAACTTCTTCGCTGCCACTGTTCCTGAGGATGGTTTCAATCATATCCCTGCGTTGTGTTCTGTCTCCGGCGTTGATTCGTACTTTGATTAACTCATGGGTATCCAATGCAACATCAATTTCGTCCAGAACCCCCTGGGTTAGACCTTTCTGCCCGACGATGATAAAGGGTTTGAGTGGATGAGCCATACCTTTGAGTTGACGGCGCTGGTGATTGTTGAGAGGCATGCTGTGCTCCGGATGGGCAGTATGAAATGTGCCGGGCATTCTAACCCGAGCGGCTGGATTGACGGTAGGTGGCGTTCGATGACAGTTTTCCTGAACACCCCACTTCACCCATGATTGCGTATACTTGAAACCATCTTGGGGGTGCCCGTACATTTTTTTGGTAATCGGACAATGAAACGAAGTAAAAGCAGTCGTGACTGGCTGGACCGTCACGTCAATGACGAGTACGTCCAGCGAGCCCGAAATGAGGGTCTTCGGTCCAGGGCGGCCTACAAGCTCGAAGAGATTCAGTCCCGGGACAGAATTCTGAAAGCAGGCCAGAGGGTTGTAGATCTGGGTGCGGCGCCAGGGGGATGGTCCCAGATGGCCGGGCGCATCGTGGGTCCCAAAGGGAAGGTGATTGCCATCGATTTACTGCCCATGGACCCACTGGATGGGATCGACTTTATTTTGGGGGATTTTCGAGAAGAGAAAGCATTGGCAGACCTCAGGGAGTTGCTTGGTGGTGCGGCGGTGGACCTGGTTCTCTCGGATATGGCACCCAATGTATCCGGAGTCTCTTCTGTGGATCAGCCCCGTGCAATGTATCTCTGTGAGTTGGCCCTTGATTTTGCGAAAGAGTCACTACGTCCCGGTGGCAGGTTGGTCGTCAAGGTGTTTCAGGGGGAAGGGTTCGATGGGTACATCCGGGACTTGCGAAGTACTTTTAGAAAGGTGGTCACCCGAAAACCCCGGGCATCCCGCCCGAAGAGCCGTGAGGTCTATCTGGTCGCTTCAAGCTTTGTACCTGGACGGGAAGGTTGAGCATAGATTGGAGTTAATACTGAGAATCAGGCTCCCAGGTTCTCTAGTCGGAATGCAGTGTGCTGTTGCTCTGTTGCAGATAATTCTGTCCTGGATGGGTCGGCCGGCTTTCAACCGACTCTCCGTTGGCAGGCAATTTATTGGCTGCCGAAAACTCAAATGTCTTGAATCTCTGGAAAACAATCTCCATGTAGTAACTCAACAGGCAACAGGCTAAGCTAAAGAGACGTTGGGATGTCGCCGAATAACCCTGTAAAATACTCAAGATAAAGCTCGGTGATCGAACACGAAACCTGATTGGTTTGACTGTAAAATGTAGTGGTTATCAAAAATTAGCTTATACTAGGGCACTCGCATCACGGCGTGCGAGTGCACTCGCCTTGAGTAACTTGCAGATTTTAAAAGAAATTTATCTGGTGACCCGGTGCAGTTAAATCCAGACAGAACGCGGGGTTGCTGGCAGTTTGCCGCGGTATGGATCTGCAATTTCGCAATATAGAGGACTGAAGCCTTGAACGATATGGCAAAAAACCTGATTCTCTGGGTGATCATCGCGATCGTATTGATGTCGGTGTTCAATAACTTTACTACCCAGAAATCCCGGCCCAATATGCTGGCCTACTCCGATTTTATTGCTCAGGTCAAAGAGGGCTCGGTACAGTCGGTGACGATAAACGGTAATGAGATCGAAGGTACCCTGACCTCGGGTACAATCTTCTCGACTCACAGCCCCAGCGACGATGGTCTGGTGAGCGATCTGCTCAACAACAACGTTGAGATCATTGCCACTCCGCCGGAAAAACCATCGATTCTAATGCAGATTCTGATCAACTGGTTCCCACTCTTCATACTGATCGGACTTTGGATATTCTTCATGCGGCAGATGCAGGGCGGTGGGGCCGGTCGAGGGGCTATGTCCTTCGGAAAAAGCAAGGCACGTATGCTCAGCGAAGACCAGATAAAGGTGACTTTTGCCGATGTTGCCGGCATTGAGGAAGCCAAGGAAGAAGTTTCCGAGATGGTGGATTTCCTCCGGGATCCCTCCAAGTTCCAGAAGCTTGGCGGTAAAATACCCAAAGGTGTTTTGATGGTGGGTTCCCCCGGAACGGGTAAAACCCTGCTGGCACGGGCTATTGCCGGCGAGGCCAAAGTTCCGTTTTTCACTATCTCTGGTTCGGATTTCGTGGAAATGTTCGTCGGTGTGGGCGCATCCAGGGTGCGAGACATGTTCGAGCAAGCCAAGAAACATGCGCCCTGTATCATCTTTATCGACGAGATCGATGCTGTTGGACGGCACCGTGGAGCAGGTCTCGGTGGCGGTCATGACGAGCGTGAGCAGACCCTCAACCAACTGCTGGTCGAGATGGACGGTTTCGAGGGTACGGAAGGCGTTATCGTGATTGCGGCGACCAATCGCCCTGATGTGCTCGATCCCGCACTACTTCGTCCGGGCCGTTTTGACCGACAGGTGGTGGTTCCGCTGCCGGATGTGAGGGGACGTGAGCAAATCCTGAAGGTGCACCTGCGCAAGGTAGCCTCGTCCAACGATGTGAAATCAAGTTTGATCGCTCGAGGGACTCCTGGTTTCTCCGGGGCTGATCTTGCCAATCTGGTCAATGAGGCCGCCTTGTTCGCCGCACGAAGCAACAAGCGGGTAGTGGACATGGAGGACATGGAAAAAGCCAAGGATAAGATCATGATGGGCGCGGAGCGCCGTTCGATGGTCATGAGCGAGGACGAGAAACAGCTGACCGCATACCACGAGGCAGGTCATGCGATTGTGGGTCGCCTTGTGCCTTCCCATGATCCGGTCTACAAGGTGAGTATCATCCCTCGTGGTCGCGCACTTGGAGTGACCATGTTTCTACCGGAAGAGGACAGGTACAGCCTGAGCAAGGAACGTCTTCAAAGCCAGATTTCCAGTTTGTTCGGAGGCCGTCTGGCAGAGGAATTGATTTTCGGCGAGGATAGTGTGACCACCGGAGCCCAGAACGATATCCAACGCGCCACGGACATAGCCCGCAGCATGGTAACCAAGTGGGGGCTGTCCGATAAGCTCGGTCCCCTGATGTATGGCGAGGAAGAGGAAGAGGTATTTCTCGGTCGCTCCGTTACCCAGCACAAGAACGTGTCGGATGAAACTGCCCACACCATCGATGAAGAGATACGGTATTTCATCGAGTGCAACTATGACCGCGCAAAGAGCATTCTGGTGGATAACACCGACAAACTCCATGTGATGGCGGAAGCTTTGATGAAATACGAAACGATCGATAGCGATCAGATCGACGACATCATGGCAGGGAAAACACCCCGACCACCCAAAGACTGGACTGATGATTCCGAATCTGATTCAGGTGACGGCACCCAGGTGGTTTCTGAAGACCCGGAAGGTACAGAAGACGATAAAGGTCCTCTTGGAAATCCGGCCGGACAGCACTGATCACCTGAGTTTTTGATGATGGTGCTGGACTGTGCGGGTAAGCCCCTTGACCTTGCTCGTCCGAAAGTAATGGGCATCCTTAATATCACCCCCGACTCCTTTTCGGACGGGGGTGAATATATTGCGCCGGATAAAGCACTGTTTCAAGCAGAGCGTATGGTGGAAGAGGGTGCCGATATCATCGATGTCGGTGGGGAATCGACTCGCCCGGGGGCATTGGCGGTATCCGAGCAGCAGGAACTTGATCGGGTCATTCCCATCGTTGCTGCCATTGCGGCTGAATATCCCGTCCCTGTTTCCATCGATACAAGCAAAGCCACCGTTATGAAGGAAGCCGTTGCCGCCGGGGCCGGGTTGATTAACGATGTAATGGCATTGCGTGCCCCGGGGGCATTGGACGCTGCCGGGAAAAGCCTGGTGCCTGTTTGTCTCATGCACATGCAGGGTGAGCCCCGCAGCATGCAGTCGAATCCAATCTATGCTGATGTGGTCAGCGAGGTCCGTGCTTTCCTGGAGGCCCGCGTAGCCGCTTGTGAAACCGCTGGGATTTCCCGAAACCGACTCCTGCTGGATCCCGGATTTGGATTCGGAAAAACACTGGACCACAATCTGGATTTACTTAAGAATCTCTCGGCTTTGACCGATACGGGGTTGCCCCTGCTGGTCGGGATATCAAGAAAATCCATGATTGGGGCGATCCTGGGCGATCGATCTTCGGGGCAGCGACTCTACGGAAGTCTGGCGGCGGCGGTTATGGCTCTGGAACGTGGAGCCTCGATTCTCCGGGTACATGATGTCAAGCCTACGGTAGACGCGCTAAAGCTGGCCGTGGCCTTACTGGAGCGTCCATGATTTGCCGGGTCGATCAGAGGCCCGTTCTTCAGGATGGGGTTCCCTTTCAGATGATGGGTACATTGGACAAGGTATAAGAATGTGAGCAAGAAGTATTTTGGGACTGACGGTATTAGAGGGCGTGTTGGTGAAGGCAAGATTAATCCGGAGTTTATTCTTCGCCTGGGTTGGGCCGCCGGCCGGGTGCTGGGGAAACAGTCTGGCAGTCGGATCCTGATTGGCAAAGATACCCGCATTTCTGGTTACTTGTTCGAAGCCGTGCTCGAAGCCGGGCTGGCGGCGGCTGGGGTGGATATCCAGATGCTCGGGCCCATGCCGACACCGGGGATAGCTTATCTGACCCGAACGCTGCACGCCCAGGCAGGTATTGTTATAAGTGCTTCCCATAATCCCCACTACGATAACGGAATCAAGTTTTTTTCTGCAGGTGGACGAAAACTGCCCGATGAAGTTGAGCTGGCTATCGAGCACGAGTTGGACAAACCCCTGGTGACGGTGGACTCAAAAAATCTGGGGAAAGCTTATCGGGTAGATGATGCAGCAGGGCGCTACATCGAATTCTGTAAGTCGACCATTCCCTGGGTCATGGATTTTCGTGAGCTCAAGGTGGTGGTGGATTGTGCCAATGGGGCCACCTATCATGTCGCTCCCCCGGTTCTTGAGGAACTGGGTACCCAAGTGATTACCATTGGTGCCGAGCCGGATGGAATCAACATCAACGATGGGGTCGGGTCGACCCATATCGACCATCTGCAGCGCGCCGTGCTGGATCATGGGGCGGATTGCGGTATTGCGCTGGATGGGGATGGTGACCGGCTGATGATGGTTGACAGTTCGGGAAGGGTTCTGGATGGCGATGATATCCTTTACATTATCGCGCGATCCCGACTGGAAAATGGGGGGTTTACCGGTTCTGTGGTCGGCACTCACATGACCAACCTGGGTCTCGAGCATGCCCTTAAATCACTGTGTATTGGTCTGGAGAGAACCGATGTAGGTGACCGGCACATCATGGAGAGGTTGGAAAAACGAGGCTGGACACTGGGTGGGGAGCCATCCGGACATATCATTTGTCTGGATCGCACCACCACAGGAGACGGTATCATTTCTGCACTGCAGGTCCTTGCTGAAATCAAGAGCAGCGGCAAGAGTTTGCGGGATCTTGGGTCCAGTCTGGAAAAGTACCCCCAATTACTCGAAAACGTCAAACTGGAGGGAGTGTCCGCGGTTGAAATTATGGCGTCTGAAGCCCTTAAATCTGCGATTGAACAAACCCAGGCGGAGTTGGGTAACACCGGTCGGGTCTTATTGAGGCCCTCTGGAACCGAGCCCCTGATCCGGGTCATGATCGAAGGGCAAGACCTAGGGCAGGTGCAGACGCTGACCCAACAGTTGGCAGGAACCGTAAGGGATCTGGTTTAGCTTTCCCGCCGGGACGATAGCGTACGGTACGTCAGCCGGCGTTCTGCATAAGCTCAGGGATCATCAGAGGTCACTGTGAAAAGGTTTCGTGGCCCTGAACATCAGTGCTCCTCTGATTTGCTGAGTATGCGGCCTTTGGCCTGAAGTGTCCGTTACGATTTCTCATCGATAATCTGGTCAAGTACCTGGCAGTCCATCAACCTAATGTTGATGGGTTCATAGTCTCCGTGACTCCAGTAGAATGTGGAGTAGTGATGGGATTTTGCTATGGGGACGTCATCCTTCCAGAGGCTCCGGGTTACAGCCATAGTTGTCAGGTTGGTCGAAGTCTGGTTTTCTTTACTTTATTCTGTCTCAAGGCTAAACTAGCGCGCTGATTTCAATGATGTTCAGGAGAGGAAAATGCGTCGGCCACTCGTTGCGGGTAACTGGAAGATGAACGGTAGCCGGAATAGCATTGAGACTTTGCTGGAAGGCATCAAACGCGGCATGGATTCGGTGCAGCAGGCGGAAGTTGCGGTATGCCCCCCCTTTGTCTATATCCCCCTCGCACAAAAGGAACTCGCGGGGTCTGGTGTCGCCTGGGGCGGTCAAGACATGTCCATCGAATCATCGGGAGCGTTCACGGGTGAAACAGCTGCTTCGATGCTTCTGGATTTTGGTTGCAGCTATGCGATTGTGGGCCACTCCGAGCGTCGCGAGTATCATCGTGAAAGCGACGAGCAGGTTGCCAGAAAATATATGGCGGCACGTGGGGCCGGGCTGAAACCGATTTTTTGTGTGGGGGAGACCCTGGAGGAGCGGGAGCAGGGCATTACCGAAGCGGTGATTGCCCGCCAGATAGATGCCTTGATCGATCTTGATGGTGTCGAATCTTTACGAGACGGTGTGATCGCTTACGAACCCGTCTGGGCGATCGGCACAGGAGAAACAGCCACCCCTGAACAAGCTCAGGATGTACACGCCTTCATACGCGCTCGAGTGGCCGCACAAAATGCAGATGTCGCTGAGGGATTGCGCATCCTGTACGGCGGCAGCATGAAGCCTGGTAACGCAGCGGAGTTGATAGCCAAGCCTGATATTGACGGTGGGCTGATCGGTGGTGCTGCTCTCAAAGCAGAGGACTTTCTGGCTATCTGCAGAGCGGCGAACTGACAGAAATATTATACCTGGCTGGACTGAGTCGCCCGGAAAGCGATGGACCAGCCGGACACAGCTCTTAGTGCGGTATACTGAAATCTTAGTGGGCCGTCAGTAAATAAATCGGATTCAAGCAACGCGATGCAGACAATTTTTGTTATTATTCATCTTTTCCTGGCGCTGGGCCTGATCGGTCTGGTGTTGATGCAGCACGGTAAGGGAGCGGACGCTGGTGCGGCGTTTGGTTCAGGCTCATCAGGAACGGTTTTTGGCGCAACTGGTGCAGCCAATTTCCTCAGTAGGGCGACAGCTTTTCTGGCAACATTGTTTTTTGTTACCAGTATGGCTCTGGCCTGGTTTGCCATGCAGGTGACAGATCAGCCCGGTCTGATGGATTCGGTGGACGTCAAGCTGCAGGAGGCACCGCCTGAAGCGGATTTTCCCGCAATACCTGGCCAAGCCCCGGTTCCGAGACAGTCTGAGGTTCCGGTGATACCTGGGCAGGCTGCTCCAGCGGCATCACCATCTTCGGTGCCGGTAGTGCCCGATCAGGCGTCCGCTGAGGCTTCTACGGAGGTTCCTGTGGCCGTGCCTGCCCCACCCGTCGCTGGGGAAGGGGAGCCGAAGCCAACAGAATAATTTTCCGGATCCCAGAGGTCTGGATTCCAGTTACAGCCGATGTGGTGGAATTGGTAGACACGCTGTCTTGAGGGGGCAGTGGCGCAAGCCGTGCCGGTTCAAATCCGGCCATCGGCACCATACCAGAGACGGTATCTTCCGGAATCAGGGAGATACCGTTTTGTTTTTGTCGTTTTATTTCTAACTAACTGATTGTAAAGAAAATAGATAATCGCTAGGGCTTGACAGAGTAGGCTGGTCACTCTAAAATTTCGCTCCATCAAGTACACAACCGGGATTCGAGTCGTACCCGGAAAGAGGGTAGAGAGAACATGCTCGAAAACTATCTTCCCATCCTGGTGTTTATCGGGGTAGCCATTGCCATCGCTGTTGTAATGGAAACTCTGGGTTTCGTGCTCGGCACCCGACGACCTGACAGCGAAAAGCTCTCACCGTACGAGTGCGGATTCGAAGCCTTCGAAGATGCCCGCATGAAGTTCGACGTCAGGTTCTACCTGGTAGCTATCCTTTTCATAATCTTTGATCTCGAAATCGCTTTTCTCTTCCCCTGGGCTGTCGTGCTCGACAAGATCGGCATGGTGGGCTTTCTAGCGATGATGGTGTTTCTCGGGATTCTGGTAATCGGCTTCATCTACGAGTGGAAGAAGGGAGCGCTGGAATGGGAGTAGAAGGTATTCTTGAAGAGGGTGTGATCACCACCACGGCGGACAAGCTCATCAACTGGGCGCGCACCGGGTCACTCTGGCCCATGACCTTCGGACTGGCATGTTGCGCGGTTGAGATGATGCAGGCTGGCGCATCCCGATATGACCTTGACCGATTTGGTATCATATTTCGCCCCAGTCCCCGTCAATCGGACGTCATTATCATTGCCGGCACCCTGACCAATAAGATGGCCCCGGCGTTACGCAAAGTCTACGACCAGATGGCCGAGCCCCGCTGGGTAATATCCATGGGTTCCTGCGCTAATGGCGGCGGTTACTATCATTACTCTTACTCGGTAGTGCGCGGTTGCGACCGGGTATTGCCAGTGGATATCTATATGCCTGGATGTCCACCCACCGCAGAAGCCTTTCTCTACGGAATCCTGCAGTTGCAGGAAAAGATAAGGCGAACATGCACTATTGCCCGCTAATCGAACTAACATAATGAACGACAGCGTCAGGAAATCAATCCGGGAGCGTCACCTCGAGCTTGCGGATAAATTGAGCAGTTGCTTCTCTGAAAAGGACTGCGAAGTGATCAGTCAATTCGACGAAGTCACTCTGATAGTACCCAGCGAACATCTGATCGAAGTGGCTGAAACGCTCAGAGATGGGGAAGAATTTGAGTTCAGAGAACTGATAGATCTCTGCGGCGTCGATTACTCAGACTACGGTCTGTCCGAATGGGAAACCACCACAGCGTCGGGAACCGGTTTCGGCAGGGGAGTGGATCCTGAAAAAACATCCGGTAACAGTCAGCCCAGCCGCTTTGCCAGTGTTTATCACCTGCTGTCCATGGAAAAGAACATCCGTATGCGTGTTCGGGTCTACCTGGATGATGAGCAACCCATGGTCGAATCCGTCACCGGGATCTGGAGTGGTGCCGACTGGTTCGAGCGTGAGTCATTCGATCTCTACGGCATACTCTACAACGGTCATTCGGATTTACGACGGATACTGACCGACTACGGGTTTATGGGGCACCCTTTTCGCAAAGATTTCCCGCTGGAGGGTCATGTGGAACTGCGGTACGACCCTGAGCAGAAGCGTGTGATCTACGAACCGGTGACCATTGAACCCCGCACTCTGGTGCCCCGGGTAATCCGAGAGGACAATCGTTACCTGGAACCTGACAGCGAACAGCAGGACACCCCTGATGCCTGAGATCCGTAACTACACCCTGAACTTCGGTCCGCAGCATCCCGCCGCACACGGCGTTTTACGCCTGGTGCTGGAGATGGATGGAGAGGTGATAGAACGGGCCGACCCCCACATCGGGCTTTTGCATCGGGCGACCGAGAAACTCGCGGAAAGCAAGCCCTACCTGCAAAGTGTTCCCTACATGGATCGGCTTGATTACATGTCGATGATGTGTAACGAGCACGCCTATGTGCGTGCGATCGAGAAATTGGTCGGAACCAAAGTACCTGTTCGTGCCCAGTACATCCGTACCATGTTCGATGAGATCACGCGGATTCTAAATCATCTGCTGTGGTTGGGTACCCACGCGCTGGACGTGGGTGCCATGACCATGTTCCTGTACTGCTTTCGGGAACGTGAAGATCTGATGGATTGCTACGAGGCGGTGACCGGTGCGCGATTGCATGCGGCATACTACCGCCCGGGCGGGGTCTACCGGGATCTGCCCGATCAGATGCCCAATCATGAGTACAATGAATTTCGCAGCAAAGCGGACATCGATCGAATGAACGAGGTCCGTCAGGGTTCTTTGTTGGATTTTATCAGTGCATTCACTGATCGTTTTCCTGGTAAAGTCGATGAGTATGAAACCCTGCTGACCGACAATCGCATCTGGAAGCAGCGCACCGTCGGAATCGGTGTGGTCTCCCCTGAAAGAGCGCAGCAACTGGGATTTACCGGGCCAATGATTCGTGGGTCGGGTTTTGCCTGGGATCTGCGCAAAAAACAGACCTATGCTGCTTACGATCAGGTGGAGTTTGATATCCCGGTGGGCCAGAACGGCGATTGCTATGATCGTTACCTGGTCCGAATCGAGGAGTTGAGACAATCCAACCGTATAGTCAAGCAGTGTGTGGAATGGCTGCGGGCTAACCCAGGTCCGGTTATTGCCGAGGACCACAAGATTGCAGCCCCGAGTCGCGCCGATGTCAGGGGCGACATGGAAAGCCTGATTCATCATTTCAAGCTGTTCACCGAAGGATTCTGCCCACCCGCAGGGGAGGTTTACACTGCTGTCGAGGCACCCAAAGGTGAATTTGGTTGTTACGTGATTTCTGATGGCGCGAACAAGCCTTATCGCTTGAAACTGCGGGCACCTGGTTTCGCCCATCTGTCGGCGATGAATGAAATGGTGGAGGGCCATATGCTGGCCGACGTTGTTGCCATAATCGGCACCATGGATATCGTATTCGGGGAGATTGACCGCTGATGGGTTTCAAGAATGCGCCAATGACCAGTGCCAAGCCTGTTGAAGACAAGGCGAAGCTGTTCAGTTCCGAGATATGCTCGGAGATAGACCGTTGGATAGGCAAGTTCCCTGAGCAGTGGCGGCAATCGGCTGTGATGGCGGCACTGCAAGTCGTTCAGGACGATAACGGGGGTTATCTCACCCAGGAATTGATGGATAAGGTCGCTGCTTATCTGGAAATGCCACCGGTCTCCGTCTACGAAGTGGCAACTTTCTACTCCATGTACGAGCTCAAACCGGTTGGAAGGCATAAAGTCTGTGTCTGTACCAACGTCTCCTGCATGATAAACGGTTCTGACAGGATCGTTGAACACATGGAGAAAAAACTTGGGATCAAACTGGGAGAAACCACGGGTGATGGCAGATACACTTTGAAAGAAGTGGAATGTCTCGGCGCCTGCGGTGGTGCTCCCATGTTTCAGATTGGGAACAAGTACTACGAAAATCTGACCACCGAACTGGTCGATTCCATACTGGAAGGACTGGAGTAGACGTCATGGCTAACGAAGTCTGCCTGCGCAATTTGGATCAGGACCGTCCCTGGCTGTTAAAGCGGTACCAGGCTGCCGGAGGATATGAAGTACTTTCTCGTATTCTGAAGGAGAATACACCACCTGACGAAATTATCGAAGAAGTGAAAGCTTCAGGTCTGCGGGGAAGAGGTGGTGCCGGATTTCCCACAGGGCTCAAATGGAGTTTTATTGCCCGGAATGCACCGGGCCAGAAATACGTAGTCTGTAACTCGGATGAGGGCGAGCCTGGTACCTTTAAGGATCGTGATATCCTGCGTTACAACCCCCATCAGTTGATTGAAGGGATGATCATTGCCGGTTATGCCATTGGCGCTACTGTAGGGTATAACTACATTCGAGGCGAATTCTGGGAACCCTACCGGCGTTTCGAGGATGCCCTGGAAGAAGCACGGGCAGCTGGCTTTCTCGGGAAAAATCTCCTCGGGTCAGGATTTGATTTCCAACTTCATTCGCACCTGGGTGCCGGTGCTTACATTTGCGGAGAAGAGACCGCACTGTTGGAGTCTATCGAAGGCAAAAAGGGTCAACCCCGATACAAACCCCCTTTCCCTGCACACTTCGGGCTATACGGACGGCCTACGATCATCAACAACACCGAATCTCTGGCGTCGATTCCTGTGATTCTGGAAAAGGGTGGTAGCTGGTTCAAGAAACTCGGTGTGGAGAACAGCGGTGGATCCAAACTGTTCTCTATTTCAGGGCATATCAACAACCCTGGTGTTTTTGAAATTCCACTTGGGACACCTTTCTCCGAATTACTGGAGATGGCCGGTGGCATGAAGGAGGGCAGCAAAATGAAGGCTGTCATCCCCGGTGGTTCTTCTGCCCCGGTAATACCCGGTGATCAGATGATGGATCTGACCATGGATTATGATGCCATAGCCAAGGCGGGATCGATGCTCGGCTCAGGGGCTGTCATCGTGATGGACGACAGTACCTGCATGGTCAAAGTGCTGGAACGTATGTCCTATTTTTATCACGAAGAGTCCTGCGGTCAGTGTACCCCCTGTCGGGAAGGTACCGGCTGGCTCTACCGGGTTGTGAGTCGAATTGAAAATGGTAAGGGCAGGCCCGAAGATCTGGCGCTGCTCGATGATATGACAGTAAAAATAGCCGGGCGCACGATCTGTGCCCTTGGCGATGCTGCAGCAATGCCGGTACAAGGCATGTTGAAGCATTACAGGGATGAGTTCGAATATCACATCGAACACAAGAGGTGCATGACCGGGGGCTGATTGTTTCCCGAACGCAACGGAACCGGAAATATCCTTCACCCGGAGTAGCGGGTAGTGCAGTACAAATTACTGCGCACTGTCGGGTATCGAATTTAACGGAACATACGAACGAGTTTTTAGAGAAAAACGTAGATGTCTGACGACCAGATGGTAACGATAGAAGTCGACGGCCGGAAGCTCGAGGCGAAGGCAGGCGAACTGCTCATCGAAGTGACCGATGCGGCGGGAATCAATATCCCGCGCTTCTGTTACCACAAGAAGCTGTCCGTCTCCGCCAATTGCCGTATGTGCCTGGTAGAGGTTTCCAAAGTACCGAAGCCGATCCCTGCCTGCGCAACGACAGTCAACAACGGAATGCAGGTATTTACCCGATCGCCTCTGGCACTGGCTGCCCAGAAGGGCACGATGGAGTTCCTGCTGATCAATCATCCCCTTGATTGCCCGATCTGTGATCAGGGAGGGGAGTGCGAATTACAGGATGTCGCGGTAGGTTACGGCAGCGACGTATCACGTTTTGTCGAGGGGAAACGGGTTATTCCGGAGAGGAATATAGGCCCCCTGATTGCTACTGACTTTACCCGCTGTATTCATTGCACCCGTTGTGTACGTTTCGGTGCGGAAATTGCCGGAATCCGGGAGTTAGGCGCTACCGGCCGTGGCGAGCACATGGAAATCGGCACTTACGTTGAGAAGAGCATCGACTCGGAGCTGTCCGGGAATATCATCGATGTATGCCCGGTGGGATCTTTGACTTCCAAGCCGGCACGCTATCAGGCGCGTGCCTGGGAACTGGTGCAGCGGGAAGCTGTGGCACCCCATGACTCCGTCGGATCAAATCTGCATATTCACCTGAGACGAAATCAGGTCATGCGCGTTCATCCAAAAGACAACGAGTCGGTGAACGAGTGCTGGATTTCCGACCGTGACCGGTTCAGTTACCTCGGCCTGTATAGCGAAGACCGTGTTACACGGCCTTTGATAAAGACAGAAGGGCAGTGGAAGGAATGCGACTGGCAGGAAGCGCTGGATTTCGCGGCCCAGGGCATGAAGAAGGCCCGGGGCGGCGATGGTGACCAGATAGGGGCACTGGTATCTCCCACAGCGACCCTGGAAGAGATGTATCTCACCCGGAAATTGATGGGTGGTCTAGGTAGCAGAAATGTTGACTCCCGTCTGCGCCAGGGAGACTTTCGTGGTGAGGAGTCTGCTCCCTGGCTTGGTCAGTCCATTGCTGATCTCGACAATCTCAATGGGGTGCTGCTCATCGGTTCCAATGTCAGAAAAGAGCAGCCTATATTTGCTCACCGATTACGTAAAGCAGCGATGGAGGGTGCCTGGGTCGGGTTCGTGACGCCTTTCGAGCTGGATATGAACTACCGCGCCGAGCAGTTGGTAAGTTCACCCGCAGGAATGATTTCCGATCTCGCAGCGGTGGCCAAAGCGCTTGGATTGAGTGGCAGCCTCGTTGACGATGCTGAGGTGAGCGATGTACACCAGCGGGTGGCGGAAAAGCTCAAGACAGCCGAAAAAACCACAGTACTGCTCGGAAACCTGGCGGTAGCCCACATGGACTACTCCCTGCTTCGACACCTGGGTGCCTTGATTGCCGATGCAACCGATTCAGTGCTGGGTTTCTTACCGGAAGCCGCTAACAGCGTGGGTGCCAGGCTGGTTGGTGTAGCAGGGGGGGACGGCTTGGATTCACTCGCCATGTTGAACTCTCCTCGAAAAGGATACCTGTTACTGGGTGTTGAGCCAGATTGGGATTTCTGGAATCCATCCCTGGCCCGCCAGTCATTGAGTGAAGCAGAGTTTGTCGTGGCGCTGAGCGCCTATCGCAGTGCTTCCCTGGAAGAGAACGCAGATGTCATTCTTCCTGTCGCGGGTTTTACGGAGAGTTCCGGTACCTATGTGAACGCAGAGGGGATCTGGCAATCTTTTAACGGATCGGTGAAACCCATGGGTGAAGCTCGTCCGGCATGGAAAGTGTTAAGGGTGCTCGGTAACCTTCTGGATGTGGCCGATTTTGAGTACAACAGTTCCAGCCAGGTGCTGGAAGAGGCCAGGGATTCCTCAACAATCCAGCCTGGTGGGAACAGCAGTACTCCCGGTGAACTGAATGTGAGGACGCCAGCTGCAGGTTTGGTAAGGGCAGGGGATGTACCTCTCTATGCATCGGATGCGCTGGTGAGACGATCCAACCCGCTGCAAAAGACAAACGATGCAATTTCAGCGGCGGTGCATGTCAATCCGCAAGTTGCGAAGGATGGTGGTTTCTCCGCGGGGGATCAGGTGATGGTTAAACAGGGCAATACCGGAGCGACGATGGCACTGGTGATTGATGAGGCGATACCTGATGGTTGTGCCCGAATACCTGCAGCATTGTCTGGTACTGGGGAGTTGGGTGGACAATTTGGCGAAGTGACCCTGGAGAAGGCATAACCGATGGATTCACTGATAAGTCTCTGGGAATGGCTCGGCGAAAATCTGATAATCATTCAGATACTGATCAAAATAGTATTGATCGTGGCTCCGCTGATGCTTTGTGTAGCCTATTTTACCTATGCCGAACGCAAGATCATCGGCTACATGCAGGTAAGGATCGGGCCTAACAGGGTTGGTCCAAAGGGATGGCTGCAACCCATCGCCGACGCTGTAAAGCTGATGTTCAAAGAGATCGTGATCCCCTCGGGTGCGAATAAGACCCTGTTTCTAATCGCACCGATGCTGACGCTCGGACCGGCCTTGGCAGCCTGGGCGGTTATTCCGTTCTCTGATGGGTTAGTTCTTGCTGATATCAACGCCGCGTTGCTCTACGTCATCGCGCTCACTTCTGTCGGTGTATATGGGGTCCTGATAGCCGGTTGGGCTTCAAACTCCAAGTACGCATTTCTAGGCGCCATGCGTTCTGCTGCCCAGATCGTGTCTTATGAAATTGCCATGGGTTTTGCCCTTGTGGGTGTACTGGTGGCGGCGGGTAGTCTGAATCTGGGTGATATAGTAAGGGCACAGCAGGGACAGGCCGGTTTTCTTGACTGGTTCTGGTTGCCACTGATGCCGCTTTTTCTGATTTACTTCATATCGGGTGTGGCTGAAACCAACAGAGCCCCCTTCGATGTGGCTGAGGGCGAGTCTGAAATCGTTGCAGGATTTCATGTGGAGTACTCGGGGATGCCGTTTGCGGTGTTCTTCCTGGGTGAATACGCCAACATGATTCTGATCTCAGCCCTTACCGCACTGTTTTTCCTGGGTGGCTGGTTGTCACCATTTCACGGATTCCCAGTCATCGGGCCAGCACTGGAATGGGTGCCTGGAATGGTCTGGTTTTTTCTTAAAGTGATGTTCGTAGGGTTTTTCTACCTCTGGCTGCGCGCCACTTTTCCCCGTTATCGCTACGACCAGATCATGCGCCTGGGGTGGAAAGTCTTTATACCGATCACAATCGTATGGATTGCGGTCGTTGGCCTGGCTGTGGTTTTGGAGATGCCCTGGTGGTTCGATTGAAGAAACATAGCGTGATTGTTCTTGGCGACCGATGTGCTGTTTCCTATTTGGGCCTTGAGGCGAAATAAACGATGAAAGCACTGCGTGATTACGTCAAAAGCCTGTTCCTTCTGGAGCTGATGAAGGGGCTTGGACTTACTGGCAGATACCTCTTCAAGAAGAAATTCACGGTACAGTATCCGGAAGAGAAAGCGCCAATCTCCTCTCGATTCCGCGGCGTGCATGCTTTGCGGCGTTACCCTAACGGGGAAGAGCGATGCATTGCCTGCAAACTGTGTGAAGCAACTTGTCCTGCTCTGGCTATCACCATTGAAGCCGAGCCGAGAGACGATGGCTCAAGGCGAACAACCCGATATGATATCGACCTGTTCAAGTGTATTTTCTGTGGTTACTGCCAGGAAGCCTGTCCAGTTGATGCCATCGTGGAAACGAGAATCTATGAATACTCCTTCGAGAACCGGCAGGAAGCTGTGTTGACCAAGGAAAAACTTCTGGCGATCGGTGATAAGTGTGAAGCTCAACTGGCGGCTGATATCAGTGCCCAGGCTGACTATCGCTGATGAACAGAGCACCGTTCAGTAACCTGATTTGGACTATCTGATGACATTCGAACTGTTTGTCTTTTATCTGTTCTCCTTTATTCTTGTGGCTGCCGCGCTGATGGTGATCACACGACGTAACCCTGTGCATTCCGCACTGTTTCTGGTTTTGGCCTTCTTTACCAGCGCCGGTATCTGGTTGCTGGCTGAAGCCGAATTTCTGGCTATCGTGCTGGTGCTGGTGTATGTCGGTGCGGTCATGGTGCTGTTCCTGTTTGTCGTGATGATGCTGGATATCGACGTGGCCACGCTGCGGGCGGGTTTCATCAACTATCTCCCCGTGGCTCTGATGGTTGCAGTGGTCATGGCGTTGGAGATTTTTGTGATCGTCGGACCTGGAAACTTCGGGCTGGATGTATATCCATCCCCACCGCCACTCCCAACGGATTACAGCAATACAGAGGCCTTAGGGAGTGTGTTGTACACCGTCTACATGTATCCTTTTGAGATCGCTGCTGTGATTCTGCTGGTAGCGATCATCGCTGCAATCGGGTTGGCAAATCGTACCCGTTCGGACAGCAAGTACCAGGATCCTTCTCTGCAGGTGAAGGTTCGCAAAGGTCCGGACCGAATTCAGGTAGTTAAAATGGAAGCCGAGGATTGATGTCATGATTGCACTTTCTGATTATCTGATACTCGGCGCCATACTTTTTTCGATCAGCCTTGCAGGTATATTCCTGAATCGAAAAAACGTCATCATCCTGCTGATGTGTATCGAGTTGATGCTGCTCGCAGTAAACATGAATTTCATCGCGTTCTCTCATTTTCACGGGGATACGATAGGCCAGGTGTTTGTATTTTTCATTCTGACCGTGGCTGCGGCTGAAGCGGCGATTGGTCTGGCGATTCTGGTGGTACTTTTCCGGAACCGACTGACGATCAACGTTGAAGATATCGATACCCTGAAGGGTTGATGCAGGCATGTCGGAAGCCAGAGCGAGCAATCGCTGCTATTCGAACAACAAGGTAATGCATGCAGTAGTGCCGGTGCCTTAACCTCAGGTGTTTTTGTGTTGAAAAAGAACCTTATGATCCAGGACAAACCGATTAGGCGTGTAAGCGTGGTAGCGTCCATCAGTGTTCAATTGCGGCTTACATAAAGAAAGAACATCATGGAAATACTTTTTCTAGCCATTGTTTTAGCGCCTTTGATTGGTGCAGTTATCGCAGGATTCTGGGGTGACAGGATTGGTCGCGTGGGTGCACACTGGGTGACCAGTTCAGGTGTCGGTATTTCCGCGCTGCTGTCACTTTACGTGCTGTCCGGTTTCATTACCGGCAGCAGAGAGCCCTTCAACGGATCGGTCTATACCTGGATGGTCAGTGATGGCCTGCACATGGAGGTGGGTTTTCTGGTCGACCAGCTAACTGCACTGATGATGAGTGTGGTGACCTTCGTCTCGTTCTGTATCCATATATACACTATCGGCTACATGGCTGATGATGAGCATAACTGGCCAGAAGGCAGCCTCGCCGGGACTAACAGCTACCAGCGCTTTTTCAGCTACATATCACTCTTCACCTTCTCCATGCTGATGCTGGTGATGTCCAACAATTTCCTGCAGCTGTTTTTTGGCTGGGAAGCCGTTGGCCTGGTCTCTTACCTGCTGATCGGTTTCTGGTCGGTGAGACCCACCGCAATATTTGCCAATCTCAAGGCGTTTCTGGTTAACCGGGTGGGTGATTTCGGATTCATTCTGGGCATCGCTGCAATCGCCATGTATACCGGGAGCCTGGACTACAGTGAGGTCTTCAAAGCTATACCCGGATTGGCAGACACTCAGATACAGATTTTCGGTGATTCGTCCTGGTCTTTGATGACGGTAATCTGCATTCTGCTTTTTATTGGCGCGATGGGAAAATCGGCCCAGGTACCGCTGCATGTCTGGTTACCGGATTCCATGGAAGGCCCAACGCCTATCTCTGCACTGATTCATGCGGCGACCATGGTGACAGCCGGTGTATTCATGGTGGCAAGAATGTCGCCGCTCTACGAGTTTTCAGAAACAGCCTTGAGTTTCATACTGGTTATCGGGGCGACAACCGCCATTTTCACCGGGCTCATCGGTATCGTACAGAATGACATTAAGCGGGTCGTTGCCTATTCAACCCTGTCCCAGTTGGGATACATGATGGTAGCGCTGGGCGCTTCGGCCTACGCAGCTGGAATTTTCCACCTGATGACCCATGCGTTTTTCAAGGCACTGCTGTTTCTGGCGGCCGGCTCAGTGATCATCGGTATGCATCACGACCAGGATATACGCAACATGGGTGGCATTAAAAAGTATATGCCATGGACCTATTGGACTTCTCTGCTGGGATCTCTGGCGTTGATAGGATTCCCCGGGTTTTCCGGGTTCTTTTCCAAGGATGCCATTATCGAAGCGGTTCATCACTCCAGCATACCGGGGGCGGGCTACGCCTACCTGGCGGTGGTCATTGGTGTGTTCGTTACCGCACTGTACAGTTTCCGCATGTTCTTTCTGGTCTTTCATGGCAAAGGTCCCAGAGATGAACATGCCAAAGCCCACTTGCATGAATCACCCAAGGTGGTAACCGTGCCCTTGGTGCTGCTGGCGATACCCTCGGTATTTATTGGTTACTTCACCGTCAAGGCCGTACTGTTTGAAGGCTGGCTGGGTGATGCCTTGTTTGTACTACCCCAACACGACACGCTGGGCGCTCTGGCACAGAGCGTGAGCGGACCCAACGAGATGATATCTCATGGTTTTCACGGGTTACCCCTTTACCTGGCACTGGCCGGGCTGGTGACTGCCGGGGTTATTTATCTGGCATTTCCCTCCATCGCCGATACCATCAAGAAGCTGTTTAAGCCGATCAACATCGCGTTGGAAAAGAAGTACTGGTTCGACGAGGCCTATCAGTTTCTCTTTGCAGGAGGCAGCCGCAACCTCGGCCGGTTTCTGTGGGAAACCGGAGATCGACTTATTATAGACAACGTGATTATTAACGGTTCGGCTCGCTCAATAGGACGCTTTGCGGATCGTATCCGTAATGTCCAGACCGGGTATCTGTACCATTACGCCATTGCCATGATTCTGGGTCTGCTGTTGCTGCTGACCTGGTTCGTGATTGCCGCTTAGGACCTCTCGCATGTTTGCCGACCTGCCAATTCTCAGTTTGACCATATGGTTACCCATCATCGGCGGTATGCTGGTGCTGGCCAGCGGTAATAAGGCTCCGGAAGCTACGCGCCGGACCGCTCTTATCATATCGATTATGACCTTCCTGGTGAGTCTGCCTCTTTACTCCAGCTTTGATACGACGACCGCTGATATGCAGTTTGTCGAGAAGGCCATGTGGATAGAGGTCTTCAAAATAGAGTATTTTCTGGGGGTTGACGGAATTTCCATGCCTCTGATTATCCTGACCACCTTTATCACTATATTCGTGATCGTTGCGGGGTGGGAGGTAATCCAGTACCGGCCTGCAGAATACATGGCCTCTTTTTTGATTATGGAAGGGGTAATGGTCGGCGTCTTTTCCGCACTGGATGCGATGCTTTTCTATGTCTTCTGGGAAGCCATGTTGATCCCCATGTTTCTGATCATCGGCGTGTGGGGTGGTCCAAACCGGGTCTACGCAACTATCAAGTTCTTCTTGTATACATTCTTCGGTTCGGTGTTTATGTTGGTGGCGCTGATCTACATGTATACCCAGACAGATACTGGCAGTTTCAGTATTCTGGGATACCACGACCTCAAACTGGGCCTGACCGAGCAGATATTTATTTTCGTGGCGTTCCTGATGGCCTTTGCAGTCAAGGTACCCATGTGGCCGGTTCACACCTGGTTGCCTGATGCCCATGTGGAGGCACCAACAGGGGGGTCGGTCATTCTGGCTGCAATCATGTTGAAGATCGGTGGTTACGGTTTCCTGAGATTCAGTCTGCCCATCACACCGGATGCAAGTAATCATCTGGATTGGTTGATTATCACACTGTCGCTGATCGCAGTGGTTTATATCGGATTCGTTGCATTGATCCAGCAGGACATGAAGAAGCTCATTGCCTATTCGTCCATTGCTCATATGGGCTTTGTCACCCTGGGTTTCTTTATCGTCTTTATGATTGCCGCCAATCCTGATGCCAAAGAAGCCGGGGCTATACTCGGTCTGGAAGGCGGAATGGTGCAGATGGTTTCCCACGGCTTCATTTCTGCCGCACTCTTCCTATGTGTTGGTGTCCTGTATGACCGTGTTCACAGTCGTCAGATAGGGGACTACGGTGGCGTTGTGCACACCATGCCTTTGTTCGCTGGTTTCATGGTCTTTTTCGCCATGTCCAATGCGGGTTTGCCGGGTACATCGGGATTTGTAGGAGAGTTCATGGTGATTCTGGCCAGTTTCCGGGCAGATTTCTGGTTTGCTTTCCTTGGGGCAACCACCCTGATACTCGGTGCAGCTTACACCCTGTGGATGGTTAAGCGAGTCGTATTCGGTGAGGTCGCAAACGACAAGGTGGCTGCACTGCAAGATATCAATAGCCGGGAGTTTTTCGTTCTCGGTTCTCTGGCACTCGCCGTTCTGGTTCTCGGTCTCTGGCCCGCGCCTTTGATCGAGGTGATGGATGCATCGATAGCCAACTTGTTGAAGCATATCGCCGTTTCAAAACTATAGAATCGGCCTGGAAGAGTAAGATCACATGCAATTTGACATGCCCAGCTTGATACCTGTCCTGCCAGAGGCGTTTATCGCCACCATGGCCTGTGTGGTCCTGGTAGTGGACCTGTTTTTGAAGCAGGAACAGCGGATAGTTACATACAGCATCGCTCAGTTCAGCCTGTTGATGGCGGTGCTGATAACGATGGCTACATCCACTGGCGACTCTCAAATTGTCTTCCATGGCAGTGTGATTCGCGACACGATGAGTGATGTGCTGAAGGTGGCTATTTGTATAGTTACCGCCGGTGCCTTCCTCTATGCAAAGGATTACTTAAGAGATAGAGATCTGTTCAAAGGCGAGTTCTACGTGCTGAGCCTGTTTGCTGTTCTGGGCATGATGATCATGGTCTCCGCCAACAGTTTTCTCACTGTTTACCTGGGGCTGGAGCTGCTGGCTCTCTCACTCTACGCGCTGGTGGCATTCGATAATAACTCGGGACTCGGTTCCGAGGCTGCGATGAAGTACTTTGTTCTGGGGGCGCTGGCATCCGGTATGCTGCTGTACGGTATTTCAATGATTTATGGAGCCACCGGGTCTATCGAATTTCAGCCAGTGGCCGAAGCTCTCGTCAGTACCGGTATGAACAACACGGTACTGGTCTTCGGGTTGGTTTTTCTGGTTATCGGTCTGGCGTTTAAGTTCGGTGCAGTACCATTTCATATGTGGGTGCCGGATGTCTATCAAGGCGCACCCACAGCGGTTGTTTTGTTTCTTGGCAGCGCACCTAAGATCGCCGCTTTCGCCCTTGCAATGCGTCTTTTGGTGGACGGTCTGGGATCGTTGCACGCTGACTGGCAGGGCATGTTGGCGATCCTGGCAGTACTCTCCATGGCGGTGGGTAACGTAATCGCCATCGCACAGACCAATATCAAGCGTATGCTGGCTTACTCAACGATTTCCCATGTGGGATTCATATTGGTGGGGATTCTGGCTGGAACCAGCAAAGGGTACACCGCAGCGATGTTTTACAGCATCGTGTATGCAGTCATGGCGGTGGGTGCCTTCGGGATCGTAGTGCTTCTTAGCAGGAAAGGCTTTGAAGCAGAACAACTGTCCGATTATAAAGGACTCAACGACCGCAACCCCTGGTTTGCAGCCATGATGCTGCTGATAATGTTTTCCATGGCTGGCGTACCTCCGACAGTTGGATTCTTCGCCAAGTTATTTGTCCTCGAAGCGGTGGTCAGCATAGACATGGTGTGGCTGGCCCTGGTGGGTGTGGCGTTCTCCATCATCGGTGCCTACTACTATCTGCGCATCGTCAAACTGATGTATTTCGACAAGCCGGAAGACCAGGAGCCTTTGACTGCTGGAATGGACACCCGTATTGCCCTTTCGGTGAATGGTCTGGCGATGCTGGTGTTGGGTATGTTTCCTGGTGGGCTGCTGTCGGTCTGTGCCGCTGCTTTTAGCTGACAGTCCCGCTTCATATTCCCACACGCGTTCACTGCAGGGCTGCTCAGCCCAGCATGAGCCAATCCCTGTGCTACTCCGGTTACCTCGTAGATGTCGGGTATAACTGACCGACAGGTTGCGGGTTTTCGGAGTCGTGTCGGAAAATGTTTCTAAACAGGCAAATCCAGGCCCATCTCTAGTCGGCTCAGTGGTCTTCCAGACCTCTGAAAGTCCCACCGTCTACCCGACGTGTTGGCGGGCTGAATTCATCTTCCTGGACAGGCGTGGAAAGACTCAGGAATAGATGTCTTCCCTGCTGAATAACTTGCCGCACCCAAGGTGACGATAGGCACTTGCAGAGTCATCGTGGCAGTTAGTACAGGATACCTGCACTACTTTTTGTTCTAAAAATACGGGTCCAGGCCGTCCATTTCAGCAAGGATAAAAAAAGTTAAAATAAGTACTTGCCAACAGTATCCTACATGCGTAATATCTGCGGCTCAGATGCGGGGTGGAGCAGTCTGGCAGCTCGTCGGGCTCATAACCCGAAGGTCGGAGGTTCAAATCCTTCCCCCGCTACCAAATAAGCGAGATAAAACAACGGCTTAGAGAGT
>JAAELC010000540.1 GCA_024227135.1 Gammaproteobacteria bacterium | reverse complement strand
GGTTCAGATTCAAGGCGTGGAAAAAGGCGCATAGCTATTCTATGCAACCTTTTCCACAACGCAGAAGCTGGACTAAAAGACGAGCAAGACTGGATAATTGTTTTTTTCCACGGCCCTAAATCCATGGTCTCCGAGGAGATCGGCCTTAACGGCTTTCTCGAGTCCCGGGGGATCGAGTGCCTGGAGTCGGACCTGGGGGAGTTCATCGTTCAGCTGGCCGGAGAACGCCCATCCCATATTATCGCCCCTGCTATCCATAAAGATCGTGTTCAGGTGGCTCAGTTGTTTAAGAAATGGTTCCCGGATATCCCTTATTCCGAGGAAATAGAGACCATGACCCGCAGTGCCCGGCAGGTGCTCCGGCAGAAGTTCTATGATGCCAGTGTCGGTTTCAGCGGGGTGAATTTTGCCGTGGCGGAGACGGGTACCCTCTGTCTGGTGGAAAACGAAGGCAATGGACGTCTGTGTACCACGGTTCCACCGGTGCACATCGCCTTGACCGGTATCGAAAAGGTGGTGGGACGATTGGCAGACATCCCGCCTCTGCTGGATATTCTGGTGCGCTCCGCCACAGGACAGCCCATCACCACCTATTTCAACATGATTACTTCACCGCGCCGTGCTGACGAGAAGGACGGTCCAGAGGAAGTGCATCTGGTGTTGCTGGATAACGGCCGTTCCAGGATCTATCAGGATCGGGAGCTGGATTTCACCCTGGGCTGCATCCGTTGCGGTGCCTGTATGAATCATTGTCCGGTCTACGCCCGGATCGGTGGCCATGCCTACCGTTGTACTATTCCAGGTCCCATCGGTGCGCTCCTGGAACCCCAGAAGACGGGGCTGGATAAACTGGGTGTGCTCCCTTCCGTTTCCACACTCTGCGGTGCCTGCAGTGAGGTATGCCCGGTTGGTATCCCTATACCGGCATTGCTCAACAGGTTGAAAGCCGATGGGGTGACAGGGAGCCCCGGCCCGGGGGAGATCGCGGTTCCGGGCGCAGGCAGTCGTCGGACTCGGAGAGAGGCTGCCCTCTGGCGGGTATGGCAATGGACCCATGGGCCCGACAATCGAAGCGGTATGGGAAGCGGCAGACGAAGCATCGGCGCTGGTGGGGTTTGATAAGGCCCTGGAAGATTGGAAAACCCAGCTATTTTTCGAAATCGATGGGGCCGTTACCACCGCACGGGCCGGTATAGCGGCGACGGGCACGCTGATTCTCTGGCCCACACCGGCAGAACCCCGGACTATGTCACTGGTGCCTCCGGTACATTTTGCCGTTCTGGCAGCAAGTTCCCTGTACGATACTTTCGATGCAGCGCCGTCTGCGAAAGGCTGGGTCCATGGGATGCCCAGTAATGCTTTGCTGATTTCAGGCCCTTCGAGAACCGCCGATATCGAGCAGACCCTGACCTACGGTATTCATGGTCCCATGGAACTGGTCGTGTTGCTGATCGAATAGGGTGGATAGCCTGACAGGATAAAAAATCATGTGCGTGGATCTGCGATTGATGGCAGGATTCAGACAATCTCCAATCTACAGACAAAAGGGTAAGAATAATGCAGGCGATAGAAAAGGCGCGGGAGGATCTGCTGCGGGTGTTTCAGGTGGGTTTGGACAGGGTAGGAGGGCAGTTTGCCGTTCGGGATTATCTCGAAAAACTCGGGGGTGACGGGGATTATGCCCTGGTGGCGGTGGGTAAAGCGGCGGGGGCCATGGCACTGGGTGCCGCAGATGCTCTGGGTGATCGTCTGGCGGGAGGAATCGTTATCTCCAAACCGGGACACTTCGATGAAGCGCAACTCGAGAAATACGGTCTCAGAGGTCTGGAGGGAAGCCATCCGGTGCCCAGTGAGAAGAGTCTGGAGTCCGGCCGGGCAATGCTTGCCTATCTGGCCGAACTGCCTCCCGGGCAACCCCTGCTGTTTCTGGTGTCCGGTGGGACCTCGAGTCTGGTGGAGGTTTTGAATGACGGTGTGACGCTGGATGATCTGCAGAATGTCAACCGCTGGCTGCTTGCCAATGGTTTTCAGATCGGGCAGATAAACCGGGTCAGAAAATCGCTGTCCCGGATCAAGGGTGGCGGGTTGTTACAGTATCTGGGGGAGCGGCCCGTATTGGCATTGATGATTTCCGATGTACCTGCAGATGATCCTGCGGTGATCGGTTCTGGCATGCTGGTGCCGGATGTAGGTGCCCGGGAGGAGTTAGCGGCGCTGCAGCTACCGGATTGGATACGCGACCTGACCGTCTCCGATAAGGACTCGGCTGCCATAGCCAATACCAACGTGGATGTGCAGATTCTGGCGACCTTGCGGGATGCCCGTGAAGCAGCGGCTGAAGAAGCCAGGCGACTCGGCTACGAAACCCGGGTCAGTCATGCTTTTATCAGCGCTGAGGCGGAAAATGCCGGGCGGCGGTTTGCTTTGGAACTTGTCGACGCACTGCCGGGTGTCTACGTCTGGGGTGGTGAACCCAGTGTTCAACTGCCCGACAATCCCGGTAGAGGGGGACGCAATCAACACTTGGCCCTGGCTGCTGCCACTGTGCTCGAAGACCGGGATGACGTCTGTTTTCTGTCGGGAGGGACCGATGGCACCGACGGCCCCGGTGAAGACGCTGGAGCCCTGGTGGATGGAGGGACGATTGGTCGTGGCCGTCGCCAGGGTTTTGAAGCCGGTGACATGTTGAATCGTGCCGACTCGGGTACCTTGCTGGATGCCAGTGGCGATCTCCTTCACACGGGTCCGACGGGAACCAATGTCATGGATCTGATGATAGGGATCAAGATCGGTGCCTGATCAAAGTCCGGGGTTCAACCTGTACGCCCGCGCCCGCGACTGTCTTTGTGCCGGTGAGGTTGAAACGAAATTGAGCCTGGTGGACGCTCTGTATGCCGACTGGCAGGAGGGTCGGCTGCAAAGGACCCCCATCGTCCTTGAAGAAGTGGTCGAGGCAGGGCATCCACCCAGACCCGAACTGGTTCATCCCCGTAAGCTGCCCCGCCGCTCCCTGACCACACCGGAGGGACGCCGGGCACTGATTCACGCGGTGGCCCATATCGAATTCAATGCCATCAACCTGGCCTGCGACGCCATCTACAGATTCCGAGACCTGCCGGATGTCTACTATGGCGACTGGATCGGGGTGGCGGCGGAGGAAGCCCGGCACTTCAGACTGCTGCAGGCAAGACTCGAGGATGAGGGTTGTCGCTACGGGGACTTTGCCGCTCACAACGGTCTATGGGATATGGCCCTTCGTACTGCGGAAGATCCTCTGAAGCGCATGGCACTGGTTCCCCGGATGCTCGAGGCCCGGGGCCTGGATGTGACGCCTGGCATGATCCAGCGACTCCGGGCAGAGGGTGATGACGCGACTGTTGCCGTATTGCAGGTGATCCTGGAGGAAGAGATCGGACACGTGGCACTGGGCAGTCGCTGGTTTACCTTTATCTGCGAGTCACGAAATCTGGTGCCCGAATCAACCTACTTCGAACTGCTGGGAAACTTCGGGGAGGGGAGTATTCGTCCCCCACTTAACCACGAAGCAAGGCGTCGGGCGGGCTTCAGCGAAGAAGAACTGGCCAGACTGGACGGCATCTGTGGTTCCAGGTGAGGCAAGGTTTCTCACACGGAGGGGCTGCCCGAAGGCACGACCCCTCGTGTTGGATTGTCATGGCCTGGTTCCTGGGGGATGAGCGAAACAGCACCCGGTACAGGTGTGTCGATCACGTCAGGAGAAGGATTCTGATACCAGTCCATCACCATTCACGCGCAAAAAGCCGCCGTGATCGTCATGCCATTCAGGTAACACGATCCGCTGGGCCTGTTCTCCGTCCAGGGTGAAATCGTGGGTGGCCGGCCGGTGGGTGTGCCCATGGATGAGTCGTGTGACACCCGCCTCTGTCATGTATCGCTCAACCGTCTGCTGGTTGACGTCCATGATATCAGCTGCTTTGATGGAGGTGGCTTCACCGCTGTGCTTGCGGAATTCCGCCGCCAGTGCGATACGTTCCGGGATGGATTTGGACATCAATTCATCGATGAAAGCCGGATTACGCACCAGCATCCTCGCCCGCTGATAATCCACGTCATCGGTACAGAGCAGGTCCCCATGGGTAAGCAGCGTCGGGGTGCCTGCCAGGGTGACCATTTCCGTGTCAGCCAGCAGCTTACAACCGGTTGCTGCAGCAAATCCCTCGGCGATCAGGAAATCCCGGTTGCCGTGCATGATGTACAGACGGGTACCGGAAGCGGTCAGTTGCTGCATGGCTCCGAGGATCTGGGGAATGGGCGGGGCATCATTGTCGTCCCCGATCCAGGCGTCGAACAGATCTCCCAGAATGTACAGGGTGTCTGCCTGGGCGGCCTGTTCTGCCAGAAACCGGAAGAACAGGCCCAGCGTGCCCGGCCGCTCCTGGGAAAGGTGCAGATCCGAGATAAACAGTGTGTCAGCCATATTATTTCGCTACGGTCGCTTTTTCGATCACTATGTCTTCCACCGGTACGTCCTGATGTCCCATCCTGGTTCCGGTTGCCACGCCCTTGATTTTCTCCACCACATCCATTCCGCTGGTCACTTTTCCAAATACGCAATAACCCCAACCGTCCTGTCCTGGGTAGTCGAGGAACTTGTTGTCCGAAACATTGATGAAAAACTGGGAAGAAGCAGAATGAGGTTCCCCGGTACGGGCCATCGCCAGTGTGCCGGTGAGGTTGCTGAGTCCGTTCTTGGCTTCGTTTTGAATCGGCGGACGGCCCTGCTTCTGGACCATCCCGATTAGAAAACCGCCACCCTGAATCATGAAATTCTCGATGACGCGGTGGAAAACCGTGCCGTCAAAGAATCCATCTTCGACATATTGAAGGAAATTGGCGGCGGTGTCGGGGGCTTTCTCGTGGTCCAGTTCGATAACGATATCACCTTGGTTGGTACTGAGTGTAATCATGATCTATAGGGTTCCTTATAAATTTTAATGACGTAACTACTCACCCCGCACGGGCAATCTGTTGCGGAAGACGCGGTAAAACCCTCCCTGCAGGCTTGGCTTTGGCATCCATGCCAGAGACACTTCCTCCACAGACTGCCCATGGGGGATAATCTCTGGGGGGCGAGCAGTTACTGGATTACTTTTTTTCGCCAATGCGAGTGACACTCTCAATGAAGACGGGTTTCTCCGGTACGTTGCCCATCCCGCGCTGGGTGGCGGTGAAGACATCCGCGATCTTGTCGACGGTATCCATGCCTTTGGTGACTTTACCGAAAACGGCATATCCCCAGCCATCGAAGCTTGGGTAATCCAGATTATTGTTGTCCACGTGGTTGATGAAAAACTGGGAAGTTGCCGAGTGCGGGCTGCTGGTCCTCGCCATGGCGATACTGCCGCGAACGTTTTTCAAGCCGTTTTTAGCTTCGTTTTTGACGGGTGCGTGACCGCGTTTCTGACCCAGATCGGGACCGAAGCCCCCGCCCTGTATCATGAAACCATTGATGACACGGTGGAAAATGGTGCCGCTGTAGAATCCCTTGTCGGTATAACGCAGAAAATTCTTGACCGACAGTGGTGCTTTCTCCTGGTTAAGTTCCAGTTCGATATCCCCGAGACTGGTTTTCATCAGCACTCTGGGATTGTGATTGTCTGCGTTGGCAGTCGATACCAGTCCGATACAAAAGGTGACCGCCAGTAACAGGCGATAGATCTGTGGTTTCATGGTGGCGGAATACTCCAGTGGATTTTGCCTGTGATCCGGGGAGGCTGGCCCTTCCCCGATTAATGGTCATGTGGTGCATCTGTGGCCCGATTTGATCCGGGGCAGCCAGACATCGGTCCTCAATACTTAAAGATGAGAATCCGGTGCCCGGGGCATCGGCCTGGGCTAAACGCCGAGTCTGAAGTCAGATTTGCCCTGAGCGCCACCCTGTCCCATCCTTTGTCGATTGGGGACCGTATCATACACCGGTTGAGATTTCAGGGAAAAAAGTGGGTCGGATCGGTTCGGTAGTTCTTTGAAGGTCAAGGGGTTTCGTTTACCATTCCCGTCTGCCGCTTTGTCTGTCCCGTTCACCGATGACCGCTGTGAAGGGGTTGCCCGGTGATTCGACCGGGCGGTCAATGCTATTTGAAGTCTATCTGGAGTCGCCATGTTAAAGGTCTACAACGATCTTACCAATCAGAAGGAAGCGTTTGTTCCCCTGGTGCCGGGCAAAGTACGGATGTACGTTTGCGGTATGACCGTATACGACCTGTGCCATCTCGGGCATGCCCGTGTAATGGTGGTTTTCGATGTCATCTACCGCTATTTGAGGTCGACGGGGTTGGACGTGACTTATATCCGCAATATTACGGACATCGACGATAAAATCATCAATCGGGCAAATGAGAAAGGGGAGCATTTCGGTGCCCTCACGGAGCGATTCATCACCGCCATGCACGAGGATGAGCGGGCCCTTGAAGTACTGCCGCCTGATGAAGAGCCCAGAGCCACCAACCATATCGGGCAGATCGTCGAAATGATACAAAGGCTCATCGATAAGGGCCACGCATACCTGGCGGAGAACGGGGACGTCTATTACTCGGTCAGAAGTTTCCAGGGATACGGCAGATTATCCGGAAAGTCCATCGAAGATCTGCGTGCGGGAGCCCGGGTAGATGTGGAAGAGCTGAAGCGGGAACCCCTGGATTTCGCCCTGTGGAAGTCCACCAAACCAGGAGAGCCTGCCTGGGAATCGCCGTGGGGGAATGGACGGCCTGGCTGGCATATCGAATGCTCGGCGATGTCCACCAGTTGCCTGGGGGACACCCTGGATATACATGGTGGTGGTGCCGATTTGACCTTTCCCCACCACGAGAACGAAATTGCCCAGTCAGAAGGGGCAACCGGCGAGCCGTTCGTTCGTTACTGGCTGCACAACGGTTTCGTCCGCATCAACGATGAGAAAATGTCCAAGTCCCTGGGTAACTTTTTCACGGTGCGGGAAATACTGAAGCACTACCAGGCGGAGGAGGTACGCTATTTTATTCTCACCAGCCAGTATCGCAGCCCTCTCAACTACGACGAAGAGCATCTGGACAATGCCCGTGGTGCACTGACTCGCTTCTACACCGCGATGCGCGGGCTGCCGAAAGCGGCGCCGGCAGGTGCCGATGACTATGTGGAACGTTTCAACCGGGCGATGGACGACGATTTCAACACACCTGAAGCGTTGGCGGCACTGTTTGACCTGGTGCGGGAAATAAACCGGGTGCGGAGCGAAGATGAATCCCATGGGGCGGCGCTGGCTGGCCGACTCAGGCAGCTGGGTGGGGTGCTGGGGATCCTCCAGGCAGATCCCGAGTTGTATCTGCGGGGTGCAGGGGACGGGGATGCAGGGGATGACGGGTGGATCGATGACTTGATTCAGCAGCGGGTGGATGCCCGAACGCGCAGGGACTGGGCCGAAGCGGATCGAATTCGCGACGAACTCAAAGATCGGGGTATTGCGCTGGAAGACGGGCCAGAGGGCACGAGCTGGCGGCGGGCGTGATGGAAATCAGGTGAATGGGGGAGGCGGTCGCTGGTCCGGGCCGACTTCTCCCGCTACAGCAAGGCGACACTCTTGACCTGGGCGAATACCGGCGTTCCCCTGGCCAGGTTCAGCAGTACGGCAGATTTTCGGGTAACCCGTGAAAGCAGGGGAATGTTTCCCACCGCCAGTCTGACCATCATCTGGGCACTCCCCTCGGGAATGATCTCCTCGACATGGGAGGGAAAAATATTCAGTATGCTGGTGCCGGTCTGCCGTTCCAGGGTCAGGCTGACATCCCTGGCTGCTACCCGCAGTCTGACAGGATGACCTTCGGGTAACGCCTTACGGGCGACGCTGAACTTTCCTCCCGGAAATTCCAGAAAGGTCAGCCCATAGTTATCGTCGTGGCCGGCAACGACAGCTTCAATGAGTGCTCCGGCATCATCCCCCCGGGCCAATGACAGATCGAGTCGGGTCAGCATTTCACCGATAGCGCCGCTGGCCCTGATCCGGCCGTTTTCGAGCAGGACCAGGTGATCCGCCAGGCGAGCCACTTCATCGGGTGAATGGCTGACGTAGATGACAGGTATGTTCAGATCGTCATGGAGTGATTCGAGATAGGGCAGTATTTCCTGTTTACGGGACAGGTCCAGGGCCGACAAAGGCTCGTCCATCAGCAGAAGCCCGGGGCTGACTGCCAGGGCTCTTGCTATCGCCACCCGCTGCCGCTCGCCACCGGACAACTCGTCGGCCCTGCGTAGAAGCAGATGTCCGATATCCAGCAGACCAATCGCCTTATCCAGGGAGATCTTGCGTTCGTGCCCGGGTACCCGTCTGAGGCCGTATTCCAGATTGCGTTGTACGTTCAAGTGGGCAAACAGGCAGGTTTCCTGAAAAACCAGCCCCAGGGGACGTTTGTGGGTGGGTATGCAGAACCCGCCATCCTGCCACAGCATGTCACCCACCCGCAGATAACCGTTTCGACAGGGTTCCAGTCCGGCGATAGCGCGCAGTAGCGTGGTCTTGCCACATCCCGAGGGGCCGTAGAGGGCAGTGACCCCCCGGACAGGGATGTTCATGTCCACGTCCAGCACGAATTCTCCCCGGTTGAGATGAAATCTGGCCTCTATACTCATGGCTGCATGGGTCTGAATCGACGGTTCAAGGCATAGACGGTCATCAGCATGAAAAAAGACAGGACCAGCAACCCTCCGGACAGCCAGTGGGCATTGCTGTATTCCATAGTTTCCACGTGGTCATAGATGGCGATGGACAGTACCTGGGTCTGCCCGGGAATGTTGCCCCCGATCATCAACACCACGCCGAACTCACCCACGGTATGGGCAAACCCGAGCACGGCTGCCGTCAGAAAACCGGGCCTGGCCAGTGGTAACGCCACCGTAAAAAAACGGTCCGCAGGTGAAGCCCGAAGCGTTGCCGCTACCTCCATGGGACGCTTGCCAATAGCCGCGAAAGCACTTTGCAGTGGCTGCACCACAAACGGCATCGAGTAGAATACCGAGCCAATGACCAGGCCCGCGAACGAGAACGCCAGTGGCCTTCCGCCAAACCATTCCATCAGGCTGCCCACCGGACCCTGGGGGCCGAGTGCGACCAGAAGATAGAACCCCAGCACGGTCGGAGGAAGCACCAGGGGCAGGGCGATCACCGCTTCCAGCATAAACTTGAAACGCCACCGTGTGTGGGCCATCCACCAGGCCAGCGGTGTTCCCAGTACCAGCAGAATCAATGTGGTGACCGTTGCCAGTTTGAGTGTAATCAGCAGTGCAGCAAGATCGGACTCATCCAGCATCAGGGTACGCCGTAACCGTACTGTTTAAGAATGGCCAGGGATTTTTCACTTTTCACGAATTTCAGAAAGCTGCGGGCCGGATCGCTGTCTTTGAGCAAGACAGCCTGCTGCTGGATCGGGGTATAGAGTGATTGGGGTACTCTCCAGAAAGAACCCCCCATTTTCTGATCGGGATTCCTGATCTGGGAGTAGGCCACGAAGCCCAGTTCCGCATTGCCGCTGCTGACGAACTGAAACGTCTGACCGATATTCTCTCCCCGTACTGTGATGGGGCGCATTTTTTCCCACAGCCCGCGTGCCTGTAGCACCTGTCTGGCTGCCTTTCCGTAAGGGGCGAGCCTCGGATTCGCGATAGCAATATACCTGAATGACCCTTGATCAAGCACCTGGCCGTCTGCATCGATATAATCTTCCCTGGGACTCCAGAGAACCAGTTTTCCCACGGCATAGGTGAACCGGCTTCCCGGCAGCGCCAGCCCCTCCTGCTCCAGAAGCGTTGGTCGTTTCGTATCGGCTGAGAAAAAAAGATCAAAAGGAGCACCGTTCCTGATCTGGGCGAAGTGCTTTCCACTGGCACCAAAGCTCAGTCGTACCCGGTGACCGGATTGAGCTTCAAACCGATGCGCTATCGATTCTAGTGCCGCATTAAAGTTACTGGCAGCAGCAATGCGCAGCTCAGCCACCGCTGCCGGCAAAGTGCACAGCATCCACAGCAGAAAAGCATAAGGGATCAAGACTGGTTTCATTGAATTATTGTGTCATCAGGGTCAGGTCTAGTCATCAGGGTCAGGTCTAGCTTTTATGCGAATGGCTGACGGGTGTTGTCAGGCTCAAGTATTTTGGC
>JAAELC010000539.1 GCA_024227135.1 Gammaproteobacteria bacterium | reverse complement strand
GGTTCAGATTCAAGGCGTGGAAAAAGGCGCATAGCTATTCTATGCAACCTTTTCCACAACGCAGAAGCTGGACTAAAAGACGAGCAAGACTGGATAATTGTTTTTTTCCACGGCCCTAATTACTCGACAACGTTTTCGAATAGCGTCCGGATCAATACCTGGTTTACTCCCCGCTTCAGTCCATTCCAGAAAACCAGCACAGCTGGCTGGAAACTAACCAACGTTGAGAACCCTGTACGCTTAACAGAAAATTCCGTTACTGTTCGTATTTCTTCAATAATACTCCCTCCTCCCCACAGCAGGAGGCACTGCATTTCCTGACTTCAGATAACCGCTTTGTCATACCTGGAAAATAGGCCTGCAAGGGCTGATTTTCCCCGGCGCAGTCGCAACCTTTGTCGTCATACACATAAGCGTTGAGCAATCCGGCCCGCTTGGCCTCTCGCTGTGCCTGGTAAAGCACCTCTGAAGAAGTTGGCGGTAGATGGGAGAGCTTGTAGGCGGGAAAGAAACGGGTGATGTGCCAGGGGCTTTCCACACCCAGGTTGTCACGAACCCAGCAGGCAATGTCATGAAATTGCGCCGGGTCATCGTTTTTCCCCGGAATGATGTTGGTACGGGTCTCCACATGGATACCCAGATCGTGGGCCATCCGGATGGCGTCGAGAACCTGGGAAACAGTCGCCGTCGGGCAGATTTCCCGGTAAAAGTCATCTTCCATGCTCTTTACGTCCGAACAGAGGACATCGATGAGTGGAGCAATCAGCTCAAGCGCTTCCGGGGTGATAAAACTATTCGTCACGTAAACCGTATATAAACCGGCTTCGCGGGCCAGTTCACAAACATCGATAATATACTCCAGCCAGACAGCTGGCTCAGAATAGGTAAAAGCAATACCATCTACCCCCTGGCGTTGGGCCGCAGCGATCAACTCAGCGGGGGTAATGTAGGCGTCCTGGGATTGGCCCCGGGCCAGTTCATCCAGCTTACTGACACCCCAGGATATCTCAAGATTGTGACAACCGCCGCAGCGAAAGCTGCATCCATAGCTGCCCACAGAGAGCACCCTGGTGCCGGGACGGAAATGCTTGACCGGTTTACTCTCGATGGCGTCAACATCCACGGCGGACAGAATACCGTAAGACAGGTTGTACAGAGTGCCATACCGATTGACATGAGCCTGGCAGAAACCGCGTTGACCGTGGACCAGCTTGCACCGCCAGGAACAGAGTCCGCAACGCACGCTGCCACCGGGCAGCTTTTCCTGCAATCGGGTCTCAACCAGGCGATAATCGCCGATTTTGGCTGTGAGTGTTTTCATATCAGGCTGTTTCCTGGATTCTGAGCAATACCGCGCCATTATAGCAGCGATGCATCCTCATATTCTTGCTGACTTGCACCTCTGGACAGGCACGGTGCCCCAAGTGGCAGGAAACAGCCTCGAGGACCGGACAGGTCTGACCCGACTCCAATCTGAGTAGCGGTTGTCCCAATCCCCCGACCCCCCGCACGAAGTTAAAAACCCGGTGAGCCGACCAACCTGGATCGATCATGAAATCACCCGGTGCGGGAAAAGATTGATAACTACCTTCCACCGGGTTTTGCTCCAACTCCAGTGGGCATCCGGCAGGCGCCTGATCGGCCCACTCGAGATAAAGTGCGGCGCCTTCCCGTCCCGCCTGGTGGCTCAAGGTTGCACCGGACATACCACCGGAGAGGCGGATGGCACGTTGGGCCAGAATGGGTCCCATGTCGAACGTCGGCACCATCCGGTGCAGGGTGACACCGATTTTTTCCAGACCGTCCCTAAGCTGCCAGAACAGGGGACTGGGTCCCCGGTAAAATGGTAACAGGGAAGGATGCACATTCATCCAGCCAAGAGGCACCATATCCAGCAGCACCTTCGGTATTCGGAATGGGCAACAGGACACCAGCACACGTTCAGGACCCAGCTTCTCCACGAACCGGCCAAGCGTGTCCCGGGAAATCACATAGGCAGGTACGCCTTTGGCGGCTGACATCCCAGCCAAACCGGTTGCAGCGGTCGACCTGGACACGGGCAGTGATAATGGCACAACCCCTCTGCCAACCCCCTGTTCAGCTATCAAAACCGCTTCAGGCACCAAGCCCCGCTCCAGCAATGCGGCAAGAGTCCCTTGAGCCTGGGTGCTGCCGGCCCCCAGAAAAAGCAGTTTCATGGCCTAAATATGGATCATCGGGCTGGTAACGAAGAACAGTATGGTTTCAGTTGGCGCCTCGGACCTGGTGCACTCCGTTCTTAAACCCGTAGAAACATTCCTGGATCCTTGGGTGACTGATCGGCTCGTTTTCAGTGTCCGCCTCCAGATTCCTCTGTACCACATAGGTTTCCCGGTCTGTGGTGTCGACCAGTACCTGGTACCAGGGTTCTTCCTTTGGCGGATGACTTCTGGCGACCTGCCTGTACCATTCATCAGGTAGACCGAATTCTGCATGATTCAGCGTTCCGCCCGGCCATACGGTTAATCGAGCTCTGATCCATGAGTGTATTTCCCTGGCAGGCTCACCGAACTCATGAAACTGGATTCCCGAAGACACCTGAAGGCAGGCCTGCCAACTACCGTGGCCGATACCATACCCGCCAGGCTCCGAGCCACTGCGGCCTCTCTGGTAGTGCCCTTTCTATGAATGGGTGAGGCGGAGCCGGGGTTGCTCAAACGGCAGTAACTCGTTTTTACGGGAATTACCGCTTTTCTGGCTTGAGTGTCTACCAAAGGGTACTGACCCCTTAAATGCCCTTAAATGCCTTAAATGGCAAGGGGTGATGACGGACAGGGGCTTGTTCAGATTACGGGAGGTCCTGAACCGGCTGCCAGCCCGGTTCAGGGTTGAAGTTCTTCATCTCCAACGCGGTGTTGGCGCTGTCACTGCCCAGGTCCTGCTCATAGATACCACCCTCGTGGTTGATGATGAAACTCATTACCCCGGATTCTCCATATTCTGCCGGCCAGGCAACCAGCCCGAAACCCCGGGTCATTCGCCCGTCCTGGATATAGCTCAATACCCCGTTTTTCCCATGGGTTCCCTGGGCTTCGAGTATACGGTAGTAATACCCATGGTAAGCCCCTTCCGGGGTATTATCGGAAAACAGAGGACCCAGTGGACTTTGTGCCTCATCCGTTGCTGCCTCCCAGTAGAGACCATCACGGCTACCCGGTGAGCTGATAAATTTCCGGGCGTATTCCAGAACACCATCGTGATTGCGATCCTGTTCAGCATACTCTATCTGAGCATCATGGTAGGCCAGGACCGCCTGAATCGTCGCAAGTTCGTTCCTGCCGATCCGGCGAATGCGCATGCGTTCACGACCTTTCTCCGTGTCAAAACGCCAACCAGAGGAACCCGCCACAATGGGGATGGGGAACGTCCATTCACCCTCCCCCACAGCGATCAGCACCTCCTGGTCATTCTGCCGCACCAGGGTGTTGCGCTTTTTCCAGGCAACAATGAAGTTTTGAACATCTTCACTATCCACTTCATCCAATGGCAGCACCACACGATAATCAGCCCCCAGCAGTTTACCAAGCATTCCCCGGTCGCCGTTTTCCACTGCCTGTAAAAAAGTATTTGCCGCCGCCTCCGGTGATTCGAAGACTGCCTGTCCAATGCCGGGATCAATCACTGGATCCATGTTTTTCTGACTGAATCCTGCATAGGACACCAGACACAGGATCACGCCCGCTATGACCGGTTTCAGGTGGCTCCAGTCCATTATGCCCGTTGGCTTGATAACAGTTCGACACTCTTCTTCTAGATGGTAATCCATTTTTTTCTCCTGTTATCGATGACGTCCACCCGCACGGCCCCCATGCCCACCGCCGCCACCGCGACTCCTCATCGAGCGGTTACTGGATTGCCCTCGCGCCGTGCTCTGTCGGGATTGTCGTGCATTGCCCGCTCCCGAAAGCGCATGATCCCGCGACTGTCCGGAATTGCGACGCTGCTGGGTCGATTTCGCGTTGTCACGGTTCGGGCGGTTCACGGTATCCCTTGTCTTTCCAGTTTCCCGATTACCCGACCTCCCCTGCCCGGCCTCACGATTGGCCCTGTTAACCGATTCCCTCGTTTTGTCACCCCCCGCACCCTGTAACTGCTTGCGGCCTTGATCCGGACTGACACCGCGTCTGTCCAATGCAGAACGGGCATTCTCCCGTTGGGAATCACGTCCCCTGAAATCCTTGCGCTTATCAGCATCTCCCCGCTTCCTGTCAAGCTGTTCGCGGCTTTTTCTATCCCGGTAGGGCACACCGCCACGATTATTTGAATTGTGTTTCCAGTTAGATCTTTTTCTACTGGCATCGATCTTGTTTCGGTTGACATTGATATTGTTGTACTTGTTGACGTTGATATCGACACTGCCGCGACCGCGGCCCCAGCGAACACCGCCCCAGAGTGAATTAACAATCCGTACTCCTATACCAAAACCGATCCCCCTGATTACCGCGGAGCCAAATCCGTATCCCGGGGGATAGTAGTACCAGGGGGTATAGTGTGGCCACCACCAGGTACCGTAGATGATGGTTGGGTTGTAAGCCGGTACATAAACAACCTGGGGATCAGCCGGTTCGATAATAATGATGGTCTCACTGGATGAGGGTTCCTCTACGATCACCTTGGTTTGTTCGGTCGTTTCGAGATTACCTTCATCCCTAGCCTTCGTGCGTAGTTTCTGGACCGTATCCATCAACTTTTCGGGATCAGCCAGAAAGGCATCGCCCACATCCCGCACCCAGTCCGGCTTCTCGCCCATCATTCCCAATACCTGGGGGAATGCAGCCAGAGACATCACGCTGGGATCCCAGGATTTATCCTGCACCGCTTCCACCGCCTCATCCCCCTCTTTCTTGGGGTTATCTTTGGACCATTTTACGGCCTCGGCCACGTCGGCCGGATAAGTGGCAGCCATCAATATCTGTGCCAGCAATGAATCCGGATAAAGTGCAATTGGCGCCATCATCTGATCCAGTTCGGCTTCGCTGAAGCTCGAGTCCTCTGCCAGTACCGGGCTCAGGGATATAGAAAACAGTGAGACGACAAGCAGGATATTGCCCAGAACTGCTGACAGTTTTCTCATGAAACTTTCCTTAAGGTGACCATTAATCCCTCCGGTTTCCGAATTCAGCATGATCGCTCATTGTAGATGATCTGATAGTGAGTGGGTGAAATTTCACAATACGAAAAAACCTGTCTGGAACAGATTTTCAAACCAGCCCGCAAGGCGAGACTCACGTAAGGGTCGCGGAAATTAATAAGAGGGGGTAGTCACTTAGCACCTCTTGCTACAGCATGTAGTACCAGGCATAGCTGATGTGATTAGCTACAACCCAATATGTAGTGATTGGAGGCGTTAGTTGACCATCCCCCTTAATAAGTATCCAGATATTGCGCTGTATTCTGGTTCGGGTTCAAGGCGTGGAAAGGGGCGCATAGCTTTCCTATGCAACCCTTTTCACAACGCTGAACCCGGGCTAAAAGACATTGAGCAAGCCCAAGCACTTATTTATTTTCTGCGGCCCTTGTGGTGGAACACCCTGCCTCAACCGGTCGGTGTTTCCTCCTGATCCGGATTTCCTGTCTATCCAGGATTATCCAATCTCTCCCACGATCTGGCGTCCCGCAAAATCCACAATCGAGAGGCCCGCTACGGGAAATGCGGGTTGGACCGCGATCAGATTGGATCCTGCCGACCAGGACAGTGTATCTATCTCAGGCTGCCCGAATATATCGTCCGTCGCGCCCATGTCCAAAGACGCCGTGAAGAGCTTCCTGCCAGTCTGGGTGGACCAGAACCCCACCGCCTGGCCATCTTCCACGCAGGCCAGGGTTTCTCCATCTGGCGACAAACTGGTCTCGGAGATTGTTTCCGGGCAGGCCTGATTCAGTACTATGCGCCTGTAGCCGGGACTGGAAGTAAACAGCAGACGTGGCCCATGCCTGAGCACATACCAACAGCCGGTTTCCGTGTCGCCCCTCCCGATAATACTGTCGCTGTCCATATTCTCGAATAAACGGCCGGATACACTGCCGGCAAAACCCGACAGCCGAAAACACCCTCTCCTCCTGGAAAGCCCGTTCCCTCCTGTCGATGCCCACTTGTAACCGATTATATCGGGATCATCCTTCCAGTCGCCTTTACTCATATACTTCCCGCCTCTGGAGCACACTGTGCATCAACCTCGATGAAGTTTTCCGCCCGGAACACCTCACCTGTCCAACCATCCGCTGCAGCGCTGTCAATCAGCAGGGGCTACCCGCGCCGGGGAACTTAGTTCCTAACCCCCCCCTGACTCGTCGAGGTTATTGCCAACCAGACTAGACCATGACAGTTTACAGCATCATGGGAAGCCCCCCCGGATACCACTCATTAAATTCATCTTAAGATTCGTCCTGGATCTCCCGGTCCCTATCGGCACTGGACTTACCAACTTTACCCACCACAATGGTCGACCTTGAAATAAGAGCATGCTGTTCCTATGCTTGGATGGAACAAAACCTGCTGCTGCCCGAATACGGAGATCTGGTTTTCCATGCGCAATAGTAAATTCCTTCTGGTATCACACTCGCATTTCCCGATCATCGCTTCACTGGTTTTCATGGCACTTCTGTGCAGCCCCCTTATTACCTCTGCCGCGATCATAACACTGCTGGAGGATACCTTTGATACTGAAAACAGCGGCAACGGTCAGGTAAACCACACCGGGCTGAACCACTGGAATATCACCGATGGAAGTGTGGATCTTCTGGGCAATGGATTCATTGATTTTTACCCTGGAGGGGGCCTGTATATCGACCTGGACGGGACAACAGGCAATGCAGCCACCCTTGAGTCGAAAGCCATCTTCTCCTTATCAAGGATGCGATCGGAATAACCTCCACTCAAACCGTAACCCCCAGTGAAATAACGACTGGACCGGCAGTCTATACAAGAGATCAGGGATGCTACTCACCATTACAACGACCCACACACCAGCAACCGACCTGGGATACCTGCTTCATAAGAATCCGGAGCGAGTCCATCAGGTGAGCCTCTCGGCAGGTAAAGCTGTGGTTTTCTTTCCGGAGACAACCAAGAACCGCTGCACCGCCGCTCTACTCGTTGAATTAGACCCCATCGGTCTGATTCGTGGGAAAAACGCGGGACAAGGATCCCCTTATCCCCTCGACCAATACGTCAACGACCGGCCCTATGCCGCCTCCTCATTCCTGAGCGTCGCCATTTCCAGGGTATTTTCCTCCGCGCTTCATGGCCGTTCCAGAGAAAGAGCAGACCTGGTTGACCAGAAACTTCCCTTTGAAGTGACCATTTCATCGCTTCCCTGCCGTGGCGGGGAGGGTTTCCTGAAAGGATTGTTCGAACCCCTGGGCTACAGCGTGTCGGCGAGCAGACTTGCGTTGGATGAGAAAGTCCCAGGCTGGGGCAACAGTCCCTATTTCAATGTCAGATTGACAGGATCCAAAAAACTCCGGGATTTGCTGGTTCACCTGAATGTATTGATCCCCGTTCTGGACAATGGGAAACACTACTGGGTTGGTGACGATGAGGTCGAAAAACTCCTGCAGCGGGGTGAGGGCTGGCTGAGTGACCATCCCCTGGTGAACGAAATCACCAATCGCTATCTGAAAAACCGACGAAACCTCGCCCGTCGGGCACTTGAGCAAATCATCCCTGAGGAAAATCCCGACCTGGAGGAAGATGAGACCGAAAAAGACAACCATGAAGACTCCCTGGAGAAAAGCATCAGTCTCAATGAGGTTCGACTCAACACCGTCAGGAATGTGCTCCGGGACTCAGGCGCTGAAACCGTTGTGGATCTGGGATGCGGCGAGGGGAAACTGCTCAAACTGCTCATGGGGGTAAAGTCCTTTAAAAGAATACTGGGTATGGACGTGAGCCTCCGTTCACTCGACCATGCCGAAAAACGACTCCGTATTATCGACATGCCCTCAAAACAACATGACCGCATTGAATTGATTCATGGGTCGCTGACCTATCGGGACAAACGTATCGAGGGTGTGGATGCCGCGGCTGTGGTGGAGGTCATCGAACACCTGGACCCGAATCGGCTGGCTGCCTTTGAGCGTATTCTCTTCGGATTTTCCAAACCGGAGACAGTGGTGGTGACCACGCCTAACCGCGAGTACAACCAGAAGTTCGAGAACCTCCCACCTGGCAAGTACCGTCACAGGGATCACCGGTTTGAATGGACACGTCAGGAATTCTCGGATTGGGCCATGGGCACAGCAAACGAGTACGGATACAGGGTGACGATCAGCCCTGTTGGACCATTGGATGATGCATTCGGGGCACCCACCCAGATGGGGGTATTCGAGCGATGCAGTTGATTATCCCCGAGTTTTCTCTGGTTGCCCTGGTTGGGATCTCAGGCTCAGGAAAGACTTTTTTCTCAAAGAACCACTTCAAGGACTCTGAAGTCATCTCCTCCGACTATTGCCGGGGACTTGTCTCCGATGACGAAAACAGTCAGGAAGCCACCTCGGACGCTTTCGATGTCCTCTACTACATTGCAGGAAAAAGGCTGGCAAGAAAGAAACTCACGGTCATAGATGCCACCAATGTTCAACAGGAAGCCCGTAAGCCGATAGTGGCGCTGGCCAGGGAGTATCACTGCCTGCCCGTGGCCATTGTCCTGAATCTGTCCGAGAAAACCTGTGCAGCAAGAAACAAGGCACGTCCCGGCCGCAGCTTCGGCAAACATGTCCTGCGAAATCAGCAAAGCCAGCTGCGAAGAAGCATGAAGAGCTTGAAACGGGAGGGTTTCCGGTACATCTACGTACTCAATTCTGAAGATGAGATCAATACACTCGAGATCTCCCGTCAGCGTCTGTGGACCAACCGCACTAATGAGTCAGGACCCTTTGATATTATCGGGGATGTCCATGGCTGCTACAGTGAGCTGACAACGCTTATAAATCAGCTTGGTTACCGTATCAGTGAGAACCTGATCCGGACCGGAGAATCCGCGGTCAGCAACCCGGACGGCCGTAAGATCGTTTTCGTTGGAGATCTGGTCGACCGGGGACCTGCATCGCCCCAGGTTCTGGCGCTGGCCATGAACATGGTGAAACACGAGACGGCCATCTGCGTACCCGGAAATCATGACGTAAAACTGCTCAAGTATCTTCGTGGAAAGAAGGTCATGCTGAAACACGGACTTAACCTGACCGTAGAGCAACTCCAGGATGAACCCGATGAGTTCAAAAGTGAGATCGAGCAGTTCATCGATCGTTTGATAAGCCACTATGTTTTTGACGATGGCCGGCTCGTGGTTGCTCATGCGGGCATGAAAGAGAGCTATCAGGGCCGGGCATCAGGCAAAGTACGTGCCTTTGCGCTGTTCGGAGAAACTACCGGGGAGGTGGATGAGTACGGTTTGCCCGTGCGCCATAACTGGGCCGAAGAATATCGTGGTCGTGGCACCGTGGTTTACGGCCATACGCCGGTTCCTGAAGCTGTCTGGCTTAACAACACGATTTGTATTGATACCGGCTGTGTCTTCGGTGGAAAGCTTACCGCACTGAGGTATCCCGAAAAGGAGTTGCTGTCGGTACCTGCGGAAAAAGTCCACTGCGAACCCGTGAGGCCTTTGAATACCACTGAAAAAACCGGAGTAAACCCACAGCAGGATTATGACGATATACTCGTTCTTGACGATATCAGGGGCAAAAGAATCGTTTCGACGAGACTTCGGCAGAATATAACCGTACGAGAGGAAAACTCGGCAGCGGCCCTGGAAGCCATGAGTCGTTTCGCAGCCAACCCGAAGTGGCTTATCTACCTGCCTCCCACCATGTCGCCCCCCGAAACCAGCGGCCTGGCGGATTACCTGGAACACCCGGCCGAAGCTTTTGATTACTATCGAAGAAACGGCATCCCATCTGTTATCTGTGAAGAAAAACACATGGGATCGAGGGCAGTTCTCATTGTCTGTCAGGATGAAGATGCGTCCAGGAAGCGGTTTGGGGTGGCAAATGAAGGAACGGGCATCGTTTATTCCAGGACCGGACGCGCTTTCTTCGACAACCTGGAATTGCAGTCTGCTCTGCTGGAAAGAATCAAAGCGGCTTTGAACCTGTCCGACTTCTGGAACCAGCATCAAACGGACTGGGTCTGTCTGGATACTGAAATTTTACCCTGGTCATTCAAGGCAATAGAACTCATAAAGCAGCAGTATGCGGCGGTGGGAACGTCAGCATCGAGTACTGTTGCTGATGTGGTGGCTGCCCTGAGTACCACGAAGGGAGAAGAAGCCCTTACCCTGCTGAATAGATACACGGAGAAGCAAACACTTATCGAGTGCTACAAGGACGCCTACCGCAGATACAGCTGGCCATTCGAAACACTCGATGACATCAAGGTTGCCCCCTTCCATGTCCTGGCTACCGAGGGCCAATGCCATGCCGACAAGAGTCATCGCTGGCATATGAGTACTATTGAGCAATTCTGCCGGCACGACAAAGGAATTCTGTCAGCCACACCCTTAAGAGAGGTCACGCTCGAGGACCAGGAAAGCTGCAACTCAGCTGTCGACTGGTGGGAAGGCCTGACCGGATCAGGGGGAGAGGGAATGGTTGTAAAGCCGCTCGATTTCATTCCCAGGGGTAAGAAGGGGCTGATACAGCCAGCCATAAAATGCCGGGGTAGAGAGTACCTCAGAATTATCTATGGGCCCGAGTATACGTTACCTGAAAACATGACCCGTCTGAAAAAGCGGGGCCTGTCCCACAAAAGGTCTCTGGCCTCTCGTGAGTTTGCTTTGGGTATCGAAGCTCTGGAGCGATTTATCAGAAGTGAGCCCCTTCGATATATACACGAGTGTTCATTCGGCATACTGGCCTTGGAAAGCGAGCCAGTCGATCCTAGACTGTAAAGAACGACTGACCGGAATAAGCCCAGTTCCCGATGATGGGTGGTTTACGTATACTGCCAGGAAGAGCACCAGACCGACTACCCCTCCAACAGCCAGTGGACTGATTCAGGAAGACCGGGTTGGAACCATACCCTGCCCTTTTCGAAAACCAGGCCCTCCTCCCGGCCGAAATACAGAGTTACATTTATGTGATCGGAACAGTTCAGTAAAAGAATCCTGATGAGCAAGTACTCCATGGTGAGACAGCTCGAGAATGGCGAGCTGGAAATCAAGTTTGGAAAACGGTCGTGCCTGCAGATAGGACAGTGGCAGGATGGCTTCACACTCTACAATGTCAGTGGTAAAAAACGGGCACCCGCGAGCTTTCATTACCTGTCTCTGATCACTCCGGAAATAGAGGAAAAAGAATCTCCCGAAGTCACCGAATTCATATCAGGTATTCCCCTAGAGGTCCGTAATGCAGTCAGGCCCTACGATGGATTCGCCCAGATCGCACTGATTCACTGGTCCCGACAGTTCAAAGCGGGACATGACCTGCTGTTTTCCAACCCGCTCCTGTTATGGCTGATCACGGTTGGAATCTTCGAAGGCCGGGTAAAAGTGGGTGATGTGCACCAACTCCTGAGCCGTAAACAACACCTCATTCTTTCAACCCTGACAAGGTCGAACGCCCCCAAGGCTTCGATAAAGATCATGCATAAAGTCCGCCTGGGAAAGGCTGATCTCTCTGAAGGTCAGGTTTTGTTGAAACTACTCACCAACGAAAAGGTCCTGCACCTGTTACGGCATACCAGGCAGATACCGGTTTCATTGCTGAGCTTCTTCGATCGTAACTCAACATCTGTAGATTCGTCCCTGGTTCCCTTGCTTGCTTCCTGGGCCCAGGGGACAACCCACGATCAATTTGTCAAAGACCACCAGTTGCGCGGATCGGCTGCACTACCCCTGCTTGACCTGTACCGGGATGCCAGACGCATTGGTGAACAATTGGAGGTTCCCGCGCCGGACAGTGCCATTAGAAGATGTCGCACGAAAGAAGAAGTGGAAGGGCTTCATGATCGTTGGATGAAGAAACTGGCTGCAAAAAACAGTAAGCCCAAAACCCCACTTGGTTTCCCGTCCCCCCCTATTCCGGAACAAGGGGATATTCGGGCCATTAGAAACAGTTTAGAACTGGAAGCCGAAGGGAGAAAAATGTCACACTGTGTTTCCAGCCTCAAGGAGTCGATCACCCAGGGTAAGTGCTACATTTACCGTGTACTCTCTCCGGAAAGAGGAACCCTTGAAGTAAGGAGGCGTACGGATGGCGGACTGGAGCTTGGACAGTTCAAACTGTCCAGCAACCGGGAGCCCTCTACCGAGTCCTGGGAAAATGCCAGAAAGTGGTTTGATGATCAGGTAGTGAGTCTGAATTATCAGAACTTAAACGATTCACCAAAGTAACCTGGCGCTTCAAAGCCCGTTATCCTGTTTTCAGCGTACCCTACAGAATAATCAGCGGTGAATGATCAGATCGTACTTAACCTACTGACACCACAGGTGTAGAAATTCAATGCAAGATCGAAATATCGGGGATTTGGAGAAAGATAGATTTATGAATGAAGTGGCGCATCAACTTCGAGTCATTTTCGATGCGTTGCACGATGGTCATGTGCCCCCGGAAATACTGAAACACCGAAGCGAAGGCTTCATGCAGGCGGGCGTTTTCCTTGGTATCGCCAATAACTCTGAGCTGAAAAAACTCATGGAATCGGTACATCTCGAAGTCACGGGCATGACCATTAAAGAGAGGACTACCAAGCAAAAACAGCGTTGGAAGGACTTGAAAACCGACTACGACCAGTACGACTCGCCTGCGTACAAGCGGCGCAAGAAAAACTGAACCTTTCGAAAAAAAGCTGATAAAGCCTGGCAGGGCTTTTTTCAACAAAATCAGTGTTGTTAATTTCAGGCTCGGTACCTGATCAATGTGAGAGTGACGGACTCTGAGAGTTCTTCAGTGCTGATAGACCGACCCGGTATCCCGTAGTTACGGCACCCACTACCGGCACCCGGGCAAAATCGATGTTTGAACGCCCATCCGGCGGACCCAAGGCGGTACTTTGAGCGAAGTGGTCACCGGATTTTCCGGATTCCACTTCGCTTCACCAGAAATATTCGATTCCAGATCAGATCCAGACATACCTGTCTGGACCTGATCTCCACCCCGGCCCGAAAGGAGAGGTTCAAGGTTAAAACGAGTGGACCTGGGCCGAATGCCGAACACGGCTGGAGATATCACTGTTTTTTGCCCCTCAGGCAATCAGATCTCGAATCCGCTACTTCGAATCGCGGCCTCAATCAGAGTTACGGCTATGAAGATTTCGAGCCTGCAGGGTATTTTCCAGCAAAGTCGCCACCGTCATTGGCCCCACCCCTCCCGGTACGGGGGTGATCCAGCTCGCCCTCTCCCGTGCACCCGCAAATTCTACATCTCCGCAGAGTGAACCGTCATCCAGGCGATTGATACCCACATCAATAACGATGGCACCCTCCTTGATCCAGTCACCCCGTACGAAATTTGCCCGACCAACCGCTGCAATCAAAACATCGGCTCCCTGGGCTTTTTCCTTCAGATCCTTGGTTCGGCTGTGGCAGACCGTTATGGTACAGCGTGCCGCAAGGAGTTCCAGGGCCATCGGGCGTCCGACGATGTTCGACTGCCCGATAATCACAGCATCGAGCCCCTCCAGTTTCTGACCGGTACGTTCGAGCATCGTCATGATGCCTCTGGGTGTGCAAGGGCGCAGAACCGGCATCCGCAGCACCAGGCGACCCACATTGTAGGGGTGAAATCCATCAACGTCTTTGGTGGGAAGAATGCGCTCGATGACCGTTTCCTCGTCTATCTGAGCGGGCAAAGGCAGCTGAACCAGAATCCCGTCGATCTCCTCCCGCGCATTCAGCTTATCGATCATTCCGAGCAGTTCATCCTGGCTCGTCTCCGCTGACAGTCTGTGTAATTCCGACAGAAATCCCACCTCTTCACAAGAGCGCTGTTTATTGCGTACGTAAACCTGGGAAGCAGGGTTTTCCCCTACCAGTACAACAGCAAGTCCGGGGGTGCGTCGGCCGTCGGCGGTAATAGCGGATACACTTTCTTTGACGGTACGCCGGATATCGGCAGCGATGGCTTTGCCATCTAGGAGTTGCGCGCTCATGGGATGTTTTCCGGTTGAATACAATTGAGCTGGGCATGATACCGCTATCTGCACGGAGAATCACGGGGATTGGTATTTTTTGATTGACTCAAATCCCTCTACTGCGTATTATTCCCTGCTCTCCACTGAAGTGGCGAGAAAAAAAACCGGATAACGGGGTATAGCGCAGTCTGGTAGCGCGCCTGCTTTGGG
>JAAELC010000538.1 GCA_024227135.1 Gammaproteobacteria bacterium | reverse complement strand
TCCCCCGTTTGCCCCTCTTTGTGGGTGCATATTTTTTTTGCGAGGCATTCTGATCTGGTGCCTTCAACAGCGCAGTTGATGCGATGGTATATTTCCCACTTCTTGCAACCACGCTCTGTGTTTATATCCAATTAGTATAGTATCTCCACTCGACGACGTGCATTTCGTCAGTATTCAATGACCAAGCGATAAAAAAAACACACGTGTTTGCGCATATCCACACGACCAAGCCTCGCATCCAAATGTCACGACGTGCCCAAACAACCAAGCGAAAAAGATCGGACCACCCTGAAAAACTGGAACCCGCGAGCAAAGCTCACAGGGCGTCGAGTCCCACGTCCTCTGTACACTCGCCTCTGCTAGGTGAGAGCGCGCTTGCTCAAATCGCAGATCACGCACCCCCAGACAAGCGATGCGGAGTCTGTGGATCCGCGGAGGAAGTTAGGCCTTTAAGCCACCATACACGAGACACATATATCGTCGATCAAGATTCCATTGACCCTTTAATATGCTGCTCTTGTTTTCTCAAGAAGAGCGTGTGCTGCGCATGTCAAAGTGGGATCAGCTGGAAAGGGGACCTTTGGATAGATGCCTACCATTGTAGTGACTGTGACGAATGGTTCCATTTAAGCTGTCGAGAGGACTGTGCATGTTACGAAACAGACTATGAAGAAATCGAAACACCTCAATAAATCCAACTTACAGCGTGTCAGTCTGGGATGTAATGTTTCGTTTTTACGTTTCTAATCAATTAAATTTAAGAGCATATATTCCACACAACTGCCACACCCGTGTCAACGACCTTGCGTAAAATTGGTCGATCAAAATCCTTTTTATATAGCAATATGCATGGGAATGCCACCCAATGTAAGTGCAGTCACTTATCACTGATACAGCGTGACCAGTGAGAGTCAGCAGCTTGGTGTTCCAGTGCACTTTCAAACAATGCTCGTTCTTCGTCTGAGATCTCTTGTGTGACCAACAGCGCGCGTAAATAACTGCGCCCCTTCCCCTCGCGAACCAGCAGATGCAATCCTTGGTTTTTGTACATTCCGAACTGCATCGAAAAGTCGCAGATGTCTTGGGGAGAGCGTTTTGGGGTTTTCAGTAAACAGGCGTCGAGGTCCCCAAATAAGGCAGCGCCTAGGGGCGGGGACGAGAGTCTCTGAGTTGTCATCGTTACCGTGTGTTTTTTTATACGGATGTATCTGATGTTGTGGTACCACATTTCTATGCACACGTGTTTTTTTATGTGTTTTGGTGGAGTGCTCTCTGCCCCGCTAATGGAGTTTTCGTGTGGGAGGGGGGTGGGCATCTACAGTCTAACAGCGTATAATAACGAAACAGTCTACACACCAAATGCACAAAGGGTATACAGTCGAGACCGAAATTACGAACCATGTTGGCTTGTCCAGAACTACTACCGCGCAGTGGAATGCTGTTGCTTGTCGTGGTTATTCTGTGTGTGCGCGCCACGACTGATATCACGCTATTTAATGCACGTGGTGCAGAACAGTGGTTCCAGATCCCCCCCCTCGTGGGGGCGTTGGCGGGGTTGGGGCTGACCAACCTTATTCCATTTGCAAGTCGGAAAACATCACCGATCATCGTCAGCTGTATCGCGATGTTTATTACCACCGCGAGCGCGATGCTGATTGTGCTGACGTGGGATCAAGACGACGCCTCTCCATTTGCAGTGTATGGGAAGGTCGCTATGTCGACCATGGGGAAGCTATCTGGTTGGATGATCAGATTGCCGCTTCTCAGTCAGATTGTAGCATCGCAGCCTATGGCGCTACAATCATCCTGGAATGATTACGCTTTCTTTTGCCTCGGCATTGGGGCGATCGCTCTACCCGCATTCTCCGCCCTTCTACAACACAACAGCCCCCTAGCTGTTTTTGCGCTCGGAGGACTAGCCATCGCGACAGCGGGGATGCTGCTAGTGTTTTTCCGTCCCCAGACCAGCGCATCGCACATTGGACGACATGAAGTGGTGCACGACACTGCAGAATCCCGAGATATCGTTCGGGAACCGTCGTTTTTGAAGAGGCCATCAACCCCGCCCCCCCATGGACGCTACCCTTCCAGCCCGTCCTCCCATGGACGCCGCCCTTCCAGCCCGTCGACGGGATTATCCATTCTACTGCAGCAACAGGAAATAAATCCCACGTACACAGACCCCCTCGTGCAATCGGCGCGGCGGCGTGTGCGTCGATTGTCTTGCGACAGCCAAATTGCGCTGCTCAGGTCCCAGGTACACGCGTTCAGTGTAGTCGAAGAACACTTCGTGACGGCTTTGCATACACAGTGGTCGCGGGAGCGATGGGCTGTTGGGGGGTTAGTGGTATTTGGCACACTTCCACTACAAATCGCGACCGCCTGTCTGGCGTATAACATACGCCTCAGTGGGGATGTTGGCGCAGACGATGCCGCGAGTATGCTAATATATCTTTATTTCGGCAATGGAATTGGGCATGTGGCGACAAAGTGGTATCGCCCATGGGTTACATCGAGGAAGTGTCTAATTGATGCCTCCCCATTCGCGCGAATGTTATTTCACACCCTGTTGGCCAGCGCGACACTTTTACCGATACTCCTATTTCCACCAACGACGGTGTGGGTTCCATGTCTATGTGGATCAATTATCACCGCTGCCACCAATGTAGTTCTAGGGAATGCTTATACCGCGGTGAAACATACATACCCCAGTGAAGAGGCACACAATACCGTTCGCGCCGTAAACGGCCCTTTCCTCGTCACCAGCATCGCGACCAACGTAATTGCGACTGCTATCTTCATATCACAACCAGATGGGATGCACTTCTTTATAGCGACTGTCGGAGTAGGGGTGTGTGGGGGCCTCCTGGTTACACTAATTCTCCGGGGCATCCAGCAGAACCAAACCATTATTTCCGACAAAGCACGCATCCGGGCAGCACTGTCCGCAGCGACTAGTAATCCCGCAAGCGGAGGCCCGCCCCCTGTCGCGTTGGTGGATGGGGACGCGAGTACATCGCGCGGCGAGAGAATTGCAACCATCCTAATGAACGCGTGCGTTGGGACTATTTGCGTGGTTCAGTGTATTATAGCATTCGCGATCATGCACCCCATCCACCAGGGGTCTTAACGTGTAATGCAACGCCAGTCTGAATTCGAGTTCATTTGTACATCAAATAAAAACAAAAAGTCAGGGCCCCGCGGAAACTGAACTGTACCCCTTGCGTTTGGGGCACATTCCTGGGAGCACGCAGATGCCACAGTACGCTGCTGCGCCGATCATGCCTATCATGAGAACCATCATGAAAAAATCCATAATCCCCGACATGATGCCCCCGCCAAAACCAAACAGCCCATCGGCTGCGGCCCCTATCCCCTTGACGGCAGCCTTGGCGATGACCGCTACAGCGCAAAGTAAATTGCTGAATGGGTTGGAGCCACAACTCCCTCCCTCGGGGAGAGCCTGGAAGCCCTCGTTAAAGTCACCCCAGGCTTTACTGTTTGCATCCAGCGCGGCTTTCAGTTCGATGGTGGTATTTTTCATTTCCTGCAAGTTGATCTGTGCTGCATTGGACGCGTTCTCTAACGATCGCATCATTTTTTCCCACTCGTTCTGGCTCTCTTGACTTCTGTTGAGTGAATCTTTGACTGTGTCCAATGACGACCGGACCACACCCATGGCACTGGCGTTGGACCACTCGAAGTTGAAGTTGTTCGTGGCATTCCGAATAGCGGCCGTCTGGCCACTGATTTTTTTTGTTACTTCATCCCAGAGGTCGCGCATGTTGATCCCCGCATGTCGTCCATATTAAACCCACTCGTCTTCAGGGTCAACTGCGTTACAGCCGCTAACGCTGCCATGCTCTCTGACATCGATGCACCGATTTGAGCTAGTGCCCGTGCCGTGCTGTCGTGGACAACAGTCGACCACACCACCATTTCTCCACTCTCCACCAAACCAGCGGGTAGATCCGAGAGTGTGGCGGGTAGACCCAGTTCTTGGGGCAGTGGAACGGTTGCGTTCAGCTCGGTGCCACACAGCCGCGGCTGGCGATCCCCATTGTCGTCGATGTCGTGTGTGTACACACGCGCACGGATCGGGACCCGCGTGATACCATCCAGTCGCCGGCACGGAGGGACGTCCACCTGTGTGTACCCACTCCCAGCAATCGTAACGGTGCGTTTGTGGTGGCAGTTTTCGGTCTGGTTGTTGGGTAGCAGGGGAATGATTTCCAGGAGAAATTCGATCGACTGCCCGTTGGGATTGTTGAACAGCAAGGACACGCGGTCGCGGGTGGTGGTGCCTGTGGATATGATCGGACAGTCCGTGAACACCATCTGTTTAATTTCTCCAGTGGGGACCTCCAAAGTGAATATGGTGCGATATTCCTTCGGGATCAACCTCAGCGGCGTGCCTGGCTCGTCGTCCGGGAGGCGGACGCGGAACCACTTCAGAAGCTGACATATGGGACCGTCTAACAACCGACTTGACCCAGTCGTCCGATTACTACACCGTAGCGACATACCACTTGGGGAAGCGTGGCTCCCGGAATACCAGCGCGCGGGTTGGTCGGGGACAATCTCTCGCTCGTACAATGCGGCACAGTTCCCAGCCGAAAAACTGTCGAATAGAGGACCGTTGGACGCCTTCCATTCTTTGTAGCTGCGTTGCCTGGCTTGGTTCGATGGGGTGTCACCAGGAATGTTGGTCATCAAGTATGTCACCTTGGTTTCCCGTGCCGTGACATCCGGTGACAGCGACACCTCGTTGTCTGGGATGTCGTACACGCGTCCAGGGGACCCCCGAAAAGCGGCTGCTGGAGAGCCGAATATCAACAACTGTTCGGGAATGAGGGACTGCGCAGGGACAGACGCTATGGCCGTGCGCGCATCTAGGACGGTTGTATCCACCCGATCCAACACCTCGGTAGCCACGGCCTTGGCTGCCGTAAAAACGGGCTGCATCGCATAGACCGGCTCAAATGCCCCGTCTCTTACCCCCACGAGGCTGGCGTAGTCACAGCGATACGAAACATCCCTTCCCTTGATAGCTTTACTCCCAAACGGGATGGACTTGGTCTGCGTCCCCCCCGGCAGACGCCCGTACAGGTCGTTCTCGACTTGCGTAGCGTTCCACGTCCAACGGGTGTAGGCCAACTCCAACGTATTGTAGATTGCAGCAACCACGTTTTCCTCGTAACCACGGCTCTCGCGCGGAGCCGCGTTGTAAACGTGTTGCAGCAAACGAGTCGGAGTGCCAAACCAGGCCTGCTCTTCGTCCTGACCAACCGCCACAGTAACTCCCGTTTTCTCGGGACACACCACGTCTGGGCGAAATGGTACCCCTCCAAACATACCAGTCCGCAGCGTCGTAGAGTAGAGATTGTATTTTCCTCTGGTGTCGCCATCCACCAGACCTAACTGGATCGCCACGGCGGACACCGGGGGAAAATCAGTACACGAATGATACAAGATCTCATGCCAGTCCAGCATATCCAACGCCATGCCCCCCGAAACACGTTCCCGTTGCCCCTCGCACAGCGACGAGTCCTCCTGCAACCACGGCTCGCCGAGCCAGTCGTGCTGCATGTATTGTGTGGCGTCGCCCTGGACGAGCGGGCAGCTATACACCGTTGTCGCGATCCAGCACTGGCACGCAACACCTTCCAACGGGTCTGGATCGGGTGGCTCATAGTTGATGGAATCATAATGTTCCTGTACCCGCGAGGTGTCGGACCGCTGGCAGCCGAACGGCCCCAGCGCGCGGGTGAGAGTCAGCCAGGTCAACCAGCCCCCCGCTGTTTTTAGCAAAAACTCGGCGTCACAGTAGATTTCGTACTTGGCAGCCATGACGATGGGATCTCTGTATGCAGTTGCATTACTCGTTCGTGAAGCCGTGAGCCAGGTTCGCCAAATGACATCGAGCTGCTGTTTCGTGATCGTGTGGCTCACTGCACTTGAACCCAGTGGGCCCTGTCCTTCGTCGTCGGCGAAAAGACTGTACCCTGCAAGGGCCATGGCATCGCGCACCTCGGCAGCCGATGCGACAAGCAGCCGTCGTGTACTGGTCCCAGCAAATCGGTGGTGGGTGACGGACGCCAGTTGGCGCACAGCATCTGCGATCGTCTGCAGTTCTCCCCGGAGCAGCGTCTCGCGCTCGCTGACAATGGTGGTTAGGTTCTGCAGGCCGGACTCGGTCCGCGCGGCCAGCAAGCCAATGGCGTCTCGTAGCGTGTCGACGGCTATGGCTGTCTCGACCCCTGCGCGCGTCAGCTCGTCGACGCTAGTGACGATTCCAGTGATCTGCTGCTCGACGTACGCGGCAAACCTCCCCATTTCCTGATGCACCTCTGCGAACTGCTCATCTGTGTGCCGCGCGAGTTGCTTGATAGAATTCCCGAGCTCGCGATCCCTCAAACGCGCCTCCGCGTTCTCGGCTTCCCGTAGTGCCAACAAC
>JAAELC010000537.1 GCA_024227135.1 Gammaproteobacteria bacterium | reverse complement strand
TTCAGGGTTTCATTGATCTGGCGTTTTATCTCCATGAGAGGAACAACCTTGGACGAATCATATAATTCCTCAGGTTTTGGCATCCCCTGACTGTTTGCAGGGATCGTCACGGCCACATAGAGCCTGAAGTTGCGAACCGGTATATTACTGCAACTCCTGAGTCCTTTCTTTCCGGCCATCATGAAATCCACCACCTTGTCAGTGTTGGACTGGATGATCTCATCAGGCCTGGTCCTGCTGGAGCGGTACCTATTCAGGATCGGCTCGATATGCGAGTCTGCGTGGAAGGTAAGCTGAATGACGCTGTCTTTAGGGATCCCCGCCCGGAAGAGCCCTTCCAGAGCATTAATGGTCTTTGGACCTGCATAAACCAGTGGATAGCACTCCCACAACATCCCCAGACTGTCATCCTGGTTAAGGTAGACCTCCGATCGTTCGTCGTATGCCACATAGTTTAAAAATGACGAGAACGGTGTCCTTCTTGTCATTTTCTCAAGATCGGATTGCTTGAGGTGGTTACGACCACCGAGTCCGTAATTTTGCAAGAAGTTAAGCAGCATGATTATTCCGGGTTTTCACTGATATCGCTGAGTATCCAGTTAGATTCCTCAACCTTGAGATACACGTAGCGGGTCATGAACAGTTCATCACCTTCTCCTTCGTAAGGCAGCAGCAGTACTCGCATAATTTTCGGGGGCTGCAGGATGGGCTTTTGGGGTTCTTCCAGGAGGCCAGTCACCATCTGATAACGCAGGTCAGACTCACTTAATCCTGGCGTCGGAATCCCTGGTTGCAACGGCTCTTCAATAGCCGGGTACCTGGCTTCCTGGTAGGCACTCGGGGTATCGATACATTTGCCGGTATCATCACTGGCACGGCATTTGAAATCTTCTTCATAGGGGTTTACGGCGTCTTCTAAAGGTGCACAGGCCGAAAGCCCCAGGATCAGTAAGGCCACCACGCTCTTAAATCGTTCCACTGTCGATCTCCCTTATCTGCAGGTCTTTCCCTTCGGATATGATCACGGTAATTTTCTTGGTTGCTCCGACTTCAATAACAGGAGTGGTTTGTTTGGCTA
>JAAELC010000536.1 GCA_024227135.1 Gammaproteobacteria bacterium | reverse complement strand
CCGGTAAACAGAGTGTTCCCGTCAAAGACATATGGCTTTATCCACTATGCCATCAGTTCAGAAAGTAGCTAACCCGATGATTTTATTGAGGGGGGGTTAGACGAATATTTACCAATGCCACTCGCTATGCCACCCCATCAGGAATAATACGCTTTTTCGCGTTAGATTCTATAACTGACCAATGTGTTTGATGTCTGCTATAACTGTTTGAAAACAAGATACTACCATCGAGAAGCTGCATGAGTATTTTGACCCTACGGGCATGACGGAGATAGTCATTATCAATGGGAGATGCAGTCCGATTAGATTTAGCAGGAGGGACAACAGGTTGAAATCCGGTAGGCGACCTCAGCGATCAATAGACTTTGTTCTACACGAAAAAAAAGTATATGATCACCGCCATTCAATAGTAAATGACGCACAGAAAAACAAAGTAAATGGTGACAATGCGACCCAGGCAAGCGCTCGCGGAAACACTCAGCCGTGTGGAGAAGCGGGCACAGCGGGGTATCGTTAAGTCGGCCGACATGCAGCGGTCGGACCGCGAACGGCTGCAACGGGCTGGCTGGCTGCAGCCGATCATAAAGGGCTGGTACTTGCTGGGTCAGTCGCCCGACGTCCAACCGGGAAGTACCACCCTCTGGTATGGCCACTTCTGGGATTTTGTCCGTTCCTACATGACCGACCGCTACGGTAAGGACTACTGCCTGTCGGCCGAGTGCTCGCTTGATCTGCATACAGTTGCCACCACGATCCCACGGCAAGTGGTAATCATTACCGCGGCCGGGGGAGCCAATACGCTGACCCTGCCTCAGGATACCTCTCTACTGGTCTACCCGGATCCAGGCAATCTACCGCCGGATCTGGTACGGCTGAACGATCTTCAGGTGATGACCCTGCCGCTTGCGCTCTGCCGTGCGGCGCCACGCTATTTCGAGCTCAACCCCCTGAACGCGGAGATCGCATTGCGGTTAGCAAAGCCTGATGAGTTGTCCCGCGTCCTGCTGGAAGGCGCGCATACTCGGGCCGCGATCCGGCTGATGGGCGCGTATCAGTTTATCGGTGAACCCGAACGGGCGGAGCGTATTAAGGGTGACATGGCGGCGGCCGGGTATCGAATATCGTCCGTCAATCCCTTCCAGGCCGACCGGCCATTGCTGGTTTCCGACATCAAGCTGTCATCGCCACTGGTCGGCCGTTTGCAGGCGCTTTGGGAAGGCATGCGGGAATCCGTCATCGAGATCTTCCCGAAGGCGCCTGGGTTGCCAAAAGAGAGCAAAGGCTATCTAGCACAGATGAATGACATCTATCAGCATGATGCCTACAACTCGCTGTCGATCGAAGGCTACCAGGTTACTCCTAAGCTGATCGAAAAAGTTCGCCTGGGACAGTGGAACCCGGACGCCTCAGTTCTGGACCGGGATCAGGTTGCCGCGCTGGCAGCCAAGGGCTATTACGAAACCTTCAAGCGGGTGGAAAGGAATGTTGGCGCCATCCTCGCAGGGGCGAGCGCAGCAGATAGCGTCAGGGACAATCTGCATGAATGGTACCAAGCACTATTCAGCGCCAGCGTTCAGGCCGGTATTCTGGATGCCGCTGATCTGGCCGGCTTTCGTAATCGGCCCGTCTTTATTCGCGGTTCCAACCATGTCCCGCCATCCCACGAAGCCCTGATGGATGGCATGGAGACCCTGTTCGCGCTCCTGGAACAGGAAGATGAACCCTCGGTTCGGGCCGTGCTGGGGCATTTTCTATTCGTATTCATCCACCCCTATCCGGACGGAAACGGACGGCTCGGGCGTTTCCTGATGAACACCCTGCTGGCCTCCGGTGGTTACCCCTGGGCCGTAATCCGGCTCAAGCGGCGCCGGCAATACATGGAAGCACTGGAACAGGCGTCGGTCGGTGGCGATATTCTCCCCTTCAGTGAATTCGTCCGCGAGGAAATGGCTGTCGACTGGACGAGGGAAGAGAATTAAATATGGACACTACAAAAAGCAAAAATGTTCATGCTGCCTCACGGTGATAGTTGTCTTAAGGCCAAAAAACTCATCTGCATCGATATATCAACATCTTATCAAATGATTATGCCTTTAGCTCCCGTATGATATAGTACGGAGACTATGGGGAAACCACATTAAAAAGCCCTATCAAGATATGGTCTTGATT
>JAAELC010000535.1 GCA_024227135.1 Gammaproteobacteria bacterium | reverse complement strand
CCGATGCCGGCGACGAAGCGTCCGTGTGGCACCACGAAAATGTCCGGCGCGGTTATACTGGCTTTGCTTTGGATCCGAAAGCTGTCCACCATCTTAGACAAGCATTTATCGCCCTTCCAAGCGATCTGAAAAAGCAGGTCTGCGAACTGATCCAGGCGCACCACCGTCACCTGTCTCCATCCGTGTTTTACGAGGAGTGCCTTATCGCCGATCGGTGCGGTGTTGCATTTGAAAAAACCAAGGAAGCCGAGGTCTATTTCTGGCGCTGCCTTAAAAGCTATGCCCAGCCCGGGTTCAGTGAGCGAGCCGGATACGAGGCCTTTGCCCTGCGTGCCGCCCACCGGCATGAAGAAGACTCGCCCATGTGGAACTACGATGTTCTATCTGCCGCCCACGCCCATGTGAATCGGGAGGTGTGGACCAAGGGAAAAATCGTTCTGCCCAAAGGTTTGGATCCGGTTCGTGTTGCCTGGGTATGGGTTCAGGACGGTCCGGCGCAAAGCTATACCTTGCTCCAGCAGGGCCTCCATTTGGTCGCTCAAAAACCTATTCCAAGCGGTGCCCCGGACAATGAATCCCATATGACCGGAAGCCCAGTGGTGAATTTGATATCATCAGACGGCGTTTTGCAGGTCCATGCGCTGGATGGCAAAGATGAAACCCTGTCGTATGCAGTCAACCTGAAAAGTCCGACCCCCGTGCCTATCGATCTGCCTGAAGGGAGGCGCCTGCAGCTGAGCACCACTTACCATGAAGCCACCATTGAAAGCATAAAATCACCCCCATGGGCTAAAGGATGGGGGCGTGACGAACTGGGGCTATTCGTTATCCTGCCCCAGGAAGAGAAAACCCGCAAAGCCTACTGGTTCGCACCGGGAAGATACCCGGTGGGCCGGTATGCTGCCGACTTGATAGTTTTAGATGATCCTGGCAGGACAGGCCTATTGGACGGCGGCTTCGTGATTGAAGTCAACCAGGGGTTCTGGTGGGACGAACACGAATTCAAACACCAATCGCAAAACGGGTTCCAAAAGCCGGAATGGGCCCATGATTTTGGCGTGGACGAATACGGTATTTATGCAGAATTCCATATAAGCAGTGCAGTTCAACGCATGCGCTGGATCATGCCTATCGAGTTCATGATGGGTTCGCCGGAAAGAGAGCCTGATCGATGGGAGGATGAACAACAGCATAAAGTGATTCTCACCCGGGGGTTTTGGCTTGCGGACACAGCCTGCACCCAGGCTTTGTGGCAGGCGGTAATGTCAGACAATCCCAGCGATTTCAAAGGGGATGATCATCCAGTGGACAGCGTCAGTTGGGATGATATTCAAATCTTTATTGGAAAAATCAATAGCACCATACCCGGTCTGG
>JAAELC010000534.1 GCA_024227135.1 Gammaproteobacteria bacterium | reverse complement strand
CAAATAAAAAATGGGCCATAGGCCCACTCCAGAATACACCCAGCCTGATATCAGGCTTCTGATTCGGATGCAGATCCGGTTCTCCCGAATCCACCCACAAAAAAACCCCGCTGTCGGGGCTCTTCTCGAATGATCTCCAGGGCTTTCACCCCTTCCCTTTACTTTGCCCGAACCGATACAGCCTCAAACGGAAAACTCTGGCCACATATTAGGAACTCGCTCACCGACACTTACAGTGCAATTGCCACTCCAGCAAATCGAGCGGAGATAATAGCGTATAGCGCGGGGTGATGCAATTGCTCAAGGAGGAATTTGGGCGTCTTACAGCCGTGATTATCGAGATTGGCGCTCCGGATCCGGAATCCGGCGTCTCAACCTACTTCAGCTTAATTATGCGGTAGACGTACTGCTCCCCGGATTCCTCGAAGCTTTCCATTTCCAGGTCTGGTGATTTGCACAACATCTCGAATTCCCTCACTGAATCGGGATGTGTGGCAATAACGCGCAACCGTTCCCCTTTTCCCAGCCGCGCCAGGGCGGCCTTGGTTTTCAACACCGGCAGAGGGCAGTTCAATCCAGAAAGATCGATTTCCCGGGTGGTCTCACTCTCTGCGGTCTGATTCATTTTCTATCTCCGTCACTCAGTCAGATTCGGCCACGATGCGACCCCATTATAGCCGACATTGACAGGCGACCGGAGAGCTGAATAGCCGCCGACCAAGCCTCCCATCACCGGGATTTACCAACATCACCACAGTGATTGGGTTAAACCCAAAAGAACCATCACCGAAAAAAAGACTACTCTGCGGTATTTTCCGCAGTTTGTCCGGTTGTCAGTCCCGGAGAGGCTTTTTTTGAGCCGGCTGATGGAATGTCCTTTCTGTGGATGGCCTTACCGTCGTCTTCGCAACGCTGCGCCCACCAGTCATGGTGCTCCCGAGCCCAGTGAAGATCGCAATACCCGGTTTTCATACCTTCCAGTGCACCTTCCATACCGACGGTACCGATGTAGATGTGGCCTATCACTACCGCCGTCATAGCCACTGCCGTGATTCCGTGAGCCACATGAGATAATCCCATGATGACCCGCCCCTGACCGAAAGATGGAAAAAGCATGATGAGGCCTGAAATGGCAATCGTCCCCCCGACAAACACCAGCAGCCAGAACATGCTCTTTTCGCCCATGTTGAAGAAATTGGACGGGACATGCTTCTTGCCAATGACACCACCTCCTCTCAGCAACCAGGTGAGATCCCCTTTCTGATAGATGTTGCGGCGTAGAAACTTAATAAAGACCAGCACCAGGGCGAAAAGAAATACCGGACCCAGAATGTTGTGCAGATCGATACTGAGTGATGCCAGTGTCGAAAATCCTTCATGGCCGATGACGGGGATCAGGTATGACCTGCCGAACATCATAATGAGCCCGGTGAATGCCTGCAGCAGGAAAGTCGATGCGATGGTCCAGTGGATGGTGCGCTCGTACAGGCTGTATCGAAACAGCACTTTGTCCGAAGCTCCTGCCTGAATGGGCACTCTGCCCCTGATCAGATAGAAAAGCACCACAAACGCCAGCATTCCCATCAGGACATAGCCCCCGAAAGGCACCAGCATCTCCATGCGGAAACGACGCCACTGATCACCGATGGAATTGATCAGATGACCTGATTCGACACCAGCAACCTGGGTGGTACCGGTCAGAGGTGTCTGCCCTTCATACCTCAGTTGCATCTCCTTCCACAGGTCGATTCCCGGCGTAGCCGCTGGCATATCATCTGCGCTACGCTGCCGAACGTCACGCCAGAGATCAGTTCCTGGGTTAGGTACGGACATCTCCGCAGCGTTGACCGGGCTGCCGGGGATCATCCAGAATACCAAGATGAAAAACAGCGCTATACCACACAGTGGAAAACTGACAGGCGCGACCGACGGCCGACAGGACATTTCAGTCAATTGCATACTTCATACCTCACCTTTGCAGAATCAGCCCATCTCCGATACCACAGATTTACCGGAGAGGGGCTGACAAGGTCGGATCGAGTTGAGCCGGTACCTGTTACTCCTTGCTGGTAGCCTTACCACTCAGACCACTCGGAGCACGAAGGGTCGCATTCTGATAGGAAATACCCCGACTCAGCACGCTGGCGCCACGATTGATGATACGTTTGCGGTAGATTTCGGAGAGTACATCTGCATCCCCAGCCAACAGGGCTTTAGTGGAACATATCTCCGCACACAGGGGCAGCTTGCCTTCAGCCAGCCGATTTGAACCGTACTTTCGATGTTCTTCGGCACTGTTGTCCTGTTGAGGCCCACCCGCACAGAAGGTGCACTTGTCCATTTTGCCGCGTGTGGCGAAAGCACCGTCCGCGGGGAACTGAGGCGCACCAAAGGGGCAGGCGTAGAAACAGTAGCCGCAGCCGATGCAGATATCCTTGTCGTGTAATACGACGCCGTCTTCGGTGGTATAAAAACAATCCACCGGACAAACCGCAGCACAAGGCGCATCGGAACAATGCATGCAGGCAACTGACAGGGAACGCTCTCCCGGCTCGCCATCCTTGATGGTCACCACCCGGCGGCGATTGACACCCCAGGGCACTTCGTTTTCGTTCTTGCAGGCGGTCACGCAGCCATTACACTCGATGCAGCGCTCCGCGTCACAATAGAACTTCATTCTTGCCATTGTCTTACCCTCCCCCTCAAGCCTTGCTGATTTTGCACAGAGACGCCTTGGTCTCCTGCATCTGGGTAACCGAGTCATAACCGTAGGTCATGGCCGTATTACAGGCTTCACCCAGCACATAGGGATCTGAACCTTTCGGGTATTTATCGCGAAGATCCTTACCCTGGAAATGCCCGCCAAAATGGAACGGCATGAATGCAACCCCGGAAGCGACACGGCGGGTAACCTGGGCCTTAATTTTGACCCGTCCACCTTCCGGCCCTTCCAGCCAGACGTCATCTCCATCCTTTACCCCGGCGTTGTTGGCATCCCGCGGGTGAATCTCGACAAACATGTGCTGTTGCAACTCAGCCAGCCAGGGATTCGATCGTGTCTCATCCCCTCCTCCCTCGTACTCCACCAGGCGTCCCGATGTGAGGATAATCGGATAATCTTTGGAATAGTCCTTGGCTTGAATTGAGCCGTATCGGGTCGGCAGCCGGTAGTGAGACTTACGGTCCTCATAAGTGGGATACTTCTCCACCAGATCACGTCGATTGGTATAGAGCGGTTCACGATGAACCGGTACAGGATCGGGGAAGGTCCAGACCACAGTCCGGGCCTTCGCATTTCCGAAAGGTGCACAGCCGTGATCGATAGCCACCCGCTGAATGCCACCGGAACGATCGGTTTTCCAGTTTTTCCCTTCTGCCAGTTTCTTCTCTTCGGATGTCAGGTCATCCCACCAACCGAGTTTCTTCAACAGCTTGTCGGTAAATTCCGGGTAGCCGTCCTTGATCTCCGACCCTTGCGAGAAGGCACCTTGAGCCAGGAGACTGACTCCATCCCGCTCGACCCCGAAACGGGCGCGGAATGTCAGGCCACCCTTGGCAACGGGCTTGCTCATGTCGTACAGGTTCGGTGTACCCGGATGCCCCATATCGGCGGTGCCCCAGCATGGCCAGGGAAGCCCGTAGTGTTCCCCGTCACAGGGCCCACCCTCTGCTTCCAGGCTGGTGAAATCAAAGGTACCCCAATTCTGCTGGTGTTTTTTCAGACGTTCCGGACTCTGGCCGGTATAGCCGATGGTCCACATACCCTTGTTGAATTCCCGGGTAATATCCTCGATCAGTGGTTCATCATCCTGAACCTTGATGTTCTTGCAAAGCGCATCGGATATACCCAGCTTTTTCGCCAGCTTGAACATGATGGTGTGATCGGGAAGCGATTCGAACAACGGCTCTATCACCTGGTCCCGCCACTGCAAAGAACGATTGGAGGCTGTGACCGAACCGTAGGTCTCGAACTGGGTGGTCGCAGGCAGCAGGTAGACCCCATCGGTACGGTCGTGCATCACTGATGTGACCGTGGGATAAGGATCGATCACGATCAGTGTATCCAGCTTTTCCATGGCCTTCTTCATTTCCGGTCCACGGGTCTGGCTATTCGGCGCATGCCCCCAGAAGATCATGGCACGAACCTGGTCTTTCTGGGCAATGCTGCCCTTTTCTTCCATGACGCCATCTATCCAGCGGGAAACCGGAATACCGGCTGTGTGCATCGGACTGACGTCTTTGCCGCCTTTCTTCTCGTAGCTGCCCTGGTCAAACCTTGCCTTGACCGCGTCAAGATCCAGCCCCCAGACCTTGGACCAATGGGTCCAGGCACCGTTGGACAGGCCGTAGTACCCCGGCAGAGTGTGGGAAAGCACACCAAAGTCGGTGGCACCCTGCACGTTATCGTGTCCGCGGAAAATATTGGTACCTCCCCCGGAGACACCCATGTTGCCCAGTGCAAGCTGGAAAGCACAGTAAGCCCGGGTGTTGTTGTTACCGATAGTATGCTGGGTACCGCCCATACACCATATAAAGGTGCCAGGACGATTATCTGCCATTGCCTTGGCAGCTGCATAAACCTGATTCTCGGGCACACCGGTCACCCGTTCCACCTCGTCGGGTGTCCACTTGGCCACCTCCTGCTTGACCTCTTCGAGCCCATAAACCCTCTGGCTGATGAACTCTTTGTCTTCCCACCCGTTTCCGAATATGTGCCACAACATACCCCAGATGATTGGCACGTCAGTACCCGGGCGAATACGCAGAAAATGGTTGGCGTGAGCCGCTGTGCGTGTAAAACGGGGGTCGATGACGATCAGCGGCGCGTTGTTTTCCTCTTTAGCTTTGAAAACATGAAGCAGGGATACGGGGTGGGCCTCCGCGGGATTTCCACCCACGATCATGATTGCTTTGGAGTTGTGGATATCGTTGTAGGAGTTGGTCATCGCACCGTAGCCCCAGGTGTTGGCTACACCGGCAACTGTGGTGGAGTGACAGATACGAGCCTGGTGATCCACGTTGTTGGTGCCCCACATGGCAGCCAGCTTGCGGAACAGATAAGCCTGCTCGTTGTTGTGCTTGGCAGAGCCTAACCAGTACACGGAGTCCGGCCCCGAGGTTTCACGGATCTTCTGGAGTTGATCACCAACCTCATTGATGGCCTGGTCCCAGGATATCCGCTTCCACTTTCCATTGACCAGTTTGGTGGGGTATTTGAGCCGCCGTTCACCGTGTCCATGTTCGCGGACAGATGCACCCTTTGCACAATGAGCGCCGTGATTGAACGGGTGATCGAAGGCCGGCTCCTGGCCGGTCCAGACACCATTCTGGACTTCCGCGACAATACCGCAGCCGACCGAGCAATGGGTACAAATGGTTTTGACCTGCTTGACGCTGCTTTGTTCTCCACCCGCCGCCTGTGCTTTTTTCATCATTGTCGGGCTCAGGGACGAAGCGAGGGCGGCACCCCCGGCCATCAAGCCCGAGTTACGTAGAAAATCCCGTCGGCTGACCGCCACTCCGGCTCCCACCATTTCTACGGGTTGCGAATTCACCGATTCGGATCTTTTTCTCAATTTCATATTCAGATTCCCCGCTAACTGGTCATGCTTTTGTAATAGTCGAGTACGTGCTGAGACAATCGATAGCCCTTTTTCTCAGCATCGTGACTGGCCTCCTCGGCAGGCGTCGCCATCGCGCTTGCCGGAATCGCGGCGGCCATGAGGGTTCCTGCACCAGCGGCAGCTGCACCGCCAATGAAATTTCTGCGGCCCGAGTCGACCTTCTTGACATCTCGTTTCATCACAACTCCTCCCGTTCAGGGGTAGTCTGTATCTCGATGGAGAAATAGCGTTGCTCCAGTTCAAAAAAAGCGGTACCAAATCGTCCCAGATTACGATAGAAAACAGCAGACTCTGCAACACTGAGATCGGAAAAAAATCTGCCGCACCAAGGTGCCATGTATTTCCCGAAGAAACCGGATTCAGCATCAAACCCATTGCCGTCTGCAATCAGCATCAGCATCACTTCGCAGAGGGCGGCGATATGGTCTTCGGGTTCCTTTACCGAGGGGGAGCGCTCAAACCCGAGCAGTGCCAGGTCATCCCGAAGCATGCCCAGCGGCTTCTCCATGAGAAACCCTGTGAGGTACCAGGATGCATAAGGCATCAACTCACCCCGCCCAAGCCCGATAAACAGGTCGTGAAACTCTTCATTCACTGGCTCAACCGAACAGGTGCGGGCAGCCAGACCCAACATGGACATGCTCAGTGGCAATGGGTCGTTATCACTCTGGACTTCTGCCAGTTCAGACACTTTGTCGAGCAGCGCCTGGTCCGGCGGTGACCTGAGGATGGCGGCAATCAGCCCGTAGGAAGCAGCCCGGTACTGCTGCTCGTCTGCCAGAGAGCTGGCCAGCTTATTCACTGGTCTCTCATCGCCTGCTTGTGCCAGCTGACTGCTGCCCATCGGTGTCACTGTCCCCTGAGAAGTCATTATTTTTTCCGATACCTCTATTAATGTATGCAATCCACAGACCACCCCCGAAAGGAAACAAATAACCATTAGGGAGAAGAATTACCATAGGTTGGTGGCCAAACCTCATGATGGTGTCGCTAAACTGATAAAATCCAACCCCGAAACACCCGGTCATCTGGTAACACTCAAAGATTAGATACCGGATACTCTGGCTTCTGAACCACGAAGCCACCGGAACACCCGACCAGCAGCGATTAAACCGGGCCTGAACCATCATGTCCCCTGTTGTCAGGGCATGGCCCGGACGAGTAAACAGACCAGCCATACCCGATAAAACTGTTTACTGGGGAAGCTGGCCGTCCCTCATGGCTTCCTGGTCCTGCACCACGTCAACCACGCGACAGTCTTCACACATCATCAGCCGTTGACGGGATCTATCGTCCTGGAACATGTAGTGCCCGGACAACTTCGACATCATTTTGTCGATCACCGAACGGGTTGCGAAGGGTTTTCCACAGGTGACGCAGCAGAAAGGTTCTTCCTGGTGCAGAACCCTCTTCTGATGACGGGCATCCCGATCCAATAAAAGGCGTGGGGTAATCCAGATGGCGTCTTCAGGACAAGTACGGGTACAGAGACCACATTGGATACAATTGGCTTCCACAAAGCCCAACCCAGGCTCTCCTCCGCCATCCTGCAGGGCATTACCGGGACAAGCACTGACGCAGGCCATGCAAAGGGTGCAGGATTTAGACTCCACGAATGCCGCACCGAACGGGGCACCGACGGACAAGCTCACCAGAGCTTTTGTTCGATCGGCCTCGGACTGAAGGTGATCCAGTGCAAAATAGAAACTGGTCCGCTTTTCTTCCATCAGGGCATAGACCGCGGGGGCAATCACCGGCATTTCATGCTCGTTCGGCCCCATCGGGTCACCAGCCCGGATTTTGGAAACCGCGGCGGTAGGGTATCCCAATCCTGACAGAATCTCCCCGCTTACTGTCAGCAGGTTATCGAGTTCTGAACTTACCCTGGAAGGAACCGTGGAATCTTCCAGCAGCAGCACACGGCGAGCGCCACAGGCCAATGCCGTGAACCAGATATCCAGCCCGACACTCGCCAGTTCTTCAATGCCGATGGGCAGCAGCCCCGGGAAGGCTTCCAGTAAACCCGGTGCAGGCGATGCTTCGGAGTGAAACAGAATCGAAGGGCTCATGCCACCGGCTGCCCGGTATTCATTGAGCATGGTGCGTATGCGTCTACCCAGGTCTACCGGGTAGGGAAAGGCATAGCGAATAGCGCCGCTCGGGCAGACACTGGCGCAGATACCTCCCCCCTGACACAAATGAGGATCCACCATGACGCCATCTCCAGCACCGGTTATCGCCTCCGCCGGGCAGGTATCGATGCATCGGGTGCAGGCGTCCGTCCCGTTGCGTGCATGGGCACAGCGATTCGGATCGTAATCGAAGAATTGGGGTTTATCGAATGCCCCGGTGAGGCCGCTCAACTGTTCCAATGCTTCCGGCAGCTTGCCGCTGCTTTCACTGGGACACGCGATATAGCCGGTGGGGTTGATGGCTCGCGTCAGCAGCGGTACAGGGCTGAGATCGAGCACCAGGTCGGCCTGAAGCCGTTCCTGCCGGCCTTCCATTCCGAGGGTGATGCTGAAGCGTCCCAGATAACCCTCTATGCTGAGAGGACGCCCCCGTGCAAAGGTCACCGGCACAGCGGAACTCGCTCCCTCTTCCAGGCTGATTACGCTGGGAACCAGGGGTGCTGCAATGGTTTCGGCCACCGCTAGGGCATTGGCACCACCGATGATCAGCAGCCGGCCTCCGGCCTGATAAGCCACCAGCCCCGTCTCCCGGGCACTCATGTTTTCTATGGCTGCCAGTGCTTTTTCTCTGGCCACGCTGTCACTCTGTTGCTGCACACTCATGATGTTTCCGATGGGCCTCCTGTCTGCCGGACTGGAAACCCTGGGGACACTTCGGTCAATCCATCGGTTTCCGGTGCTGTACCGCTCTCCTCCTTCATCTGTTCCGGTTCTGCGGCGGCGACAGTCTCCTGATCCACCTCCTCTTCCGAATCTCCGGGGGAGGCTTTTTCTTTTGCCAGATCGGCTTCTCTTTCCCACTGGTATTTCATGTCCGCAGTGATCAACTCGCCCAGCTTGGTAAACTGGGTAAAATCGTCGTCGTAATCGTCGAGTCCGTCTCGAACATTGAACTCCGCTGAATGGAACAACTTGCGTAATGCGATGCGCCGCAACTGCTCACTGACGCCAGGAGAAAGAAAACCACGGAAGTCCGACTCTGCATCGAGACTCTCCACGGCAGGCATATCCGCATCCGTGAGAGGAGGTGATTCCAGAGTCTCATCTGCTCCGGTGGGCTGCTCCGTCTGGCCTTCGAGTTTCCCGGCATCGGAATGATCCTCTAACTGACCTGCCTCCTGCTTGCGCCTGGACCAGCGTGAGATAAACCGTTCGTCCTCCTGCCCCCCCCCCTGCTTAGAGTCACGCTCTGCGGTACTCACATTCCTCCCCCTTTACCTTTCCAGTTTTCCCGTTTGCGTTTGACTCGTTTCACCGGAATGTAGTTATCGAGCACGAACAACTCCATCCATCGATACAACTCCGGAGTTAGATCAACCGGAAATACATCCTCGTCAGCTTCCAAAAAGGCATTTGCCTGATCAAAACTGATGCTGACCATGGAAGGCACGGGGACCCCGTCATCATCTGCTCTCACCACCACATAACATCGGGGTCTGGGAGAGACCAGGTTATGGTAGTAACTCTCGCACTCATCCATGTGGAGCCTGACCTCAAACCCCCCATAGAGCACCTGGCGGGTTTGACCGGTGCTGTGTATGACGCGCGCACCGCCCTCGTGGGAATCTCCCTGCTGCCCCACCATGACCCCGACAGCTTCCCATTTATGGTCGATCCAGGGATTTCCCGTGACGGGGGTCTGCTGCATGATGACCGACACGGGTAAACTTTCAGGTGGCGTATCTGAAGTGATCGCTTTTTTTTCGATGATGACGAGTTTCTCCTTATTAGGATGGCTTACGCTCGGGGTCGGCTGTTATTGACCCTGAGGGGTTACAGCAAGTTGCGTACCAGGTACGACTCATACCCATCTTTACCGGGATCATTGACCAAACCCACCCTTGACGAACCAATAGGAAGATCATGACCCCCGCCTGTATTTCGGGCACTGACCGAGGATTTTCCAATTCTGAACGCCATGGTCACAAAACGTACTCAAAACAAAATTAGTGGCTGCAGGCGAGTGGGTCAAAATGTCTCTCCCTGATAACTATCCGGGTATATTTAGCACCAGAAAAACCCTCCAGATGGCCGTCTCAGCGAAACTTTTTACCTGCACTGGAACAGAAGTCCGTTCAATACTTCCGCTGCCAGGGCACCTGCGGCCATCACCGGAAATGTGGACTCTTTTTTGCTTTCGTTTTCACCTCAATACTTTACTCATGGGACTGCGTGGGGGTACCAGCGTATTGAGTCGCACACCTCAGGGGGATTCTGACAGCGACCATCGATAACCAAATAACGATAGAGGTTAAGTGTTCTGTACTGACGCAATTACCAGCGTAACCGGGACGAAGTCGACAACCGGACAATATAGACCGGTGCCCGACTCATGGGTGGCCGGGCGATGGACTTGACCAGATTTTGATACTTTTGGAGCCACTAAATGACAGAGTTTACCGGACTGACCGACCGATTCGGACGGCACGTTAATTACCTCCGTATTTCGGTTACAGACCGATGTGACCTCAGGTGCGTCTACTGCATGGCAGAAGACGTCCAGTTCGTTCCACGCCCGCAACTGCTGACTCTGGAAGAGATCACGCGAATCGGAAGAGCCTTCGTCAACCTGGGAGTCAGGAAAATACGTATTACCGGAGGCGAACCCCTGACGCGCCGAAACATCCTTCAGGTATTCCAGGAACTGGGACAACTCGAATCCCTGCAGGACCTGACCATTACCACCAATGGCACCCAATTGCATCGTTACGCCAAAGACCTCCAGAAAGCGGGGGTAACCCGAGTCAATATCAGTATCGACAGCCTGCATGAGGATCGTTTTCGTGCAATCACCCGCAACGGAGAACTGCATCGAACACTCACAGGTATCGACTCGGCACTGGAAGCCGGCTTTAAGCGAGTCAAACTCAATGCGGTCATTTTGAAGAACCGAAACCATGACGAAGTGCAGTCGCTGGTGGCTTTCGCAGTCGACCGTGGAATAGACATCAGCTTTATCGAAGAGATGCCCCTGGGCATCATCGACGAGCACGACCGAGCTGCCGTCTACTACTCCAGCGACCAGATCCTTGCCGATCTGACCCGGCACTACGAAATGATTCCCACGACGGAAAGCACAGGAGGGCCGTCCCGGTACTACCGAATTCCCGGAATGGATACCCGAGTCGGGTTCATCTCGCCCCACAGCCACAACTTCTGCGACCAATGTAACCGGGTGCGCCTCACCGCCGAAGGCAGATTACTGCTCTGCCTGGGACAGGAACACTCCATTGATCTCAAACGGGTAGTCAGAGCCCACCCTGGGGATGAGTCCGTGCTGCAACAGGCCATCATTGATTCAATGGACTTAAAGCCCAAAGGTCATGATTTCGATCTTCAAACCCAGCCTGTCATTTTCCGCCACATGAACACGACAGGTGGCTGAATCTACCCAGAAGCTCTCCCGGCAGCAACTATACGAGCTTTATCAACGCCACTACCGGACATATGAATTAATTCAAACATGAACACCGCCACAGCATCAGCCAGAAGCGTCAGCGTGCCTGAAATGACTAATGTTGGCCTGAAGGCCGCGACACCAGTCACTGCCGTTAACGAATACGGGAAGCCGGTAGAGGGACATATCGCCGAAGAACGCGCCCTGACACTGTATTTGAACAAGCGGGAAATTGTCACACTGATGACCCTCGGCACCCAGCCCGAGCTTCTGGTACTGGGTTGGCTGCGCAATCAACGTCTGATCCAGTCCATTGAGCAACTCGAAGCCATCCAGGTGGATTGGGAGACAGGTTCTGTCGCCATTACCACCTGTCAGCCTGTGGAGGGGCTTGATGAGAAACTCGGGCATCGAACCGTGACTACCGGTTGTGGCCAGGGGACACTTTTTGGCAGTTTGATGGATGACCTGGACAGCATCCGCCTGCCCCAGACAACCCTGAGCCAAACTCTCATCTACGATCTGCTGCAGGCTCTCAATGACCACAACCGTGTCTATCGGAAAGCCGGGGCGGTACATGGGTGCGCACTCTGCAGAAAAGACAGCATCCTGCGTTTCGTTGAAGACGTGGGTCGCCACAATGCCGTGGATGCTATCGCCGGACACATGTGGCTCAACGACACGCCCGGAGGAAACAAACTGTTCTATACCACGGGACGGCTTACCTCAGAAATGGTCATAAAGGTCGCCCAGATGGGTATACCCGTACTACTTTCCCGCTCGGGGATCACCAGAATGGGCCTGGAACTTGCCCGCACTGTTGGAGTCACCCTGATAGCCCGGGCCAAAGGCCGTCACTTCCTGGTCTACAATGGCGCTGAGCAGATCCGTTTCGATGCCATACCCGAGGGACCGGGCCACCAGGGAGTAAACAAGGTTTGAACGCCCTGCTGCATCCCGTGCCTGAAGCCTTCATGAGCGTCAGACAGGTTGCAGAGTACTTGCACCTGAACGAAAAGAAGATCTACTCCCTGGTTAGTGACGGGAGTATCCCTGCCACCAAGGTGACCGGAAAATGGATGTTTCCCAGGGAACTGGTTGATCGCTGGATGCTCGACTCTTCTCACGGCGGACTGCTTACCGACCGTTTGATCATAGCCGGTAGCGATGACCCGCTGCTATCCCGTCTAATTACTGCTTTTGCACGGGATACCGGCGTTCATGCCTTGATCAGCTACACCCCGACCGGATCCCGCCTGGGCCTCGAACTGCTCCAGGCCAGCCGGGTGGATGCCTGCGGTATCCGCTGGGGCCCGAACAGCGAGAGCAATACCCGCCACCCGGCACTGCTGCGGCAATACAGCCAGCACCACAACTGGGTCCTCATTCGGGCTTTCCGCCGGGAACAGGGGCTGATTGTGAGCCCCCCCGTTCAGAAACACACCAATGACCCCAAGTTATTATTCGACAACCAGTTTCGTTGGGTGTTGCGACAAAAAGGCTCTGGGGCACAACGTTTCCTGCTGGAGGTTCTAACCCAGTACGGCATTAATGCTGGATCGCTGAACAGTCCCATAACCGGGCTATCCGAGCGGGAAGCGGCCGCCGCTATCACCATGGATCTTGCCGATGTGGGTCCTGGATCACGGGCCACCGCCACCGAGTACGGACTTGGCTTTATCAGCTTCGGCTGGGAATCTTTCGATTTTGCCCTACCCCGTGGAATCTGGTTCCGGCATTTGTTCCAGGACCTATTAATGCGCATAAAATCTGCCAGCTGCCTGGAAATGGCCGATATTCTCGGGGGCTACGAATTTATCAATTGTGGTGATCTGGTTTGGGGAGACGATTGAGCCTGAAAGTGCGTCAGCCGGAACTTTACTGACGCTGATTCACTGACAAGCAGTGCAGAGCCATGCTGTTCGATCACTGCCGCTCAATTTGCCTGCCTGGAGTCTCAACACCTCTGGCCGCCAGGGCGATTTCCAGGGCTGTTTCAAGTCGTATTACCCGCTCGGTAAGGGTTTCAATACGCTGCTGCTGCCCCTTCACCGTCTCTGCAAGACGTTCCACCTTGTCATCCATACGAATAACTTTGGCAACGGCATCCCACATTTTTTCCGTTACACCCATTATCGCTCCCTGCCCTGAGACTCCATTTCGTCTATTCGCTGATTAGAGGCCGCCACGTAAGCCAACATCTCATCAACAGCCTGCTCCGCCTGTCTGGTGGCTTTGAGCATCTGGTCGATCAATCCTTCCAGCATCTCATCATCGTCAGGGGGACGAAAAGAGGCAGCCGCCTGTCGCATATACTCCCCCGTGGACAACCCGGCTTGCCTGGCCTTTCTGACAATTCGTTGCTTTTCGTTCTCGGTCATGAGTACCGGAACCCGAGCCGTCGCCGTCGCCATAACCCCTCCTGATGTTCATGCACAGCACATGCACATATGTATGTTAGCTCGAACAGAACAAGGACACAAGGAGAGTCTGGCACTCCAGGAAGGCAGGGAGTACTCCACCCGTATAAACGTTCACTCGTCATTGAGTGGGACTGGCAGTCGATTCAACATACCATTGTCAGCATGGCTACGGGCCACCGAAAAGGCAGAACCATCTCAACGCTTCCAGGGGCTTGAGCCGAACGCCCTGCTCCGTCACCAGTCCAGCAGCGCTGGATGGTCGCTGCTGTAAAACCTGTCCAAGAAACCCCGGACTTGCTCCCAACACTGTTACCGTTTTGCCGGTTACTGATTGATTGACGTCAATTCTCACCGGAACGGGAGCAACGGACAGGGATTTGTTCAGATTTTTCTAGGTGGTTTCCCCAGCTTCAGACCCCACGATGAGATCCACCAGATACTCGACTCCGTCACCTTTTATAGCTTCAACCCTGGGTGGCACCAACCCGCTATCCTCCAGCTTTTTCGCCAGTTTCAGCCCCACTTCATAGGAGGGACGATTCTGATAAGCCCGACTGTCCACGTCTACCGCGAGAAACAGATCTGCCAGCTGACCACACAGAATCCCGGATATCGTATAGAAACCCACCGGCGCATCGATCAGTACGAAATCATAGTGGGCTTTCAGGGAATCTTTGAGATAGTCAAAGAAGTTGCAACCGAACTGGTTGTCATAGAGGTGTTCGAAATCGATCGCCGGTTTTATATCCATGTTCCTGCAATCGCTGCCTGGAAGGAAATCAATCCGCTCATAGCCAGGAATCTGACGCATCCGACTGACCACTTCAGGCACCATTTGCCCCTGGTACATGAAGACTTCCGAGCGACTCAATCCATTGATGAGTTTTTCTATCTCTTTCTTTTTCGATTTAGGATTGGCCGAACAGAGCAGTTCATGATCCCGGATAAGCTCGTAAAGATTACAGCCCTCCCGCCATTCCGGTACCGATTCCATGATGTCTGCCACCCGGTGAAGCAATCCGCCAACTTCATAGATATAGCCATCCACCAGCAAGACCCGGTAACCCCGCTCCCCAAGGTCCTTGGCTGCATGCACCATGTAAGTCGTTTTTCCTGATCCCCTGATCATGGAGTGAAAAGAGACAAACTGCTTCCCCATAGCGTGCCCTCTCTGATTGATAAATTGGAAACGTTATTTGCGATGCTCGTACCAGAACCTGCAATGCTCTTTATCTCTGATCTTCTGCT
>JAAELC010000533.1 GCA_024227135.1 Gammaproteobacteria bacterium | reverse complement strand
CGTTTTCGAGTTCGTTGGTTTTGTACGGTTTGGGCAGAATTTCTATAAAGCCGTTTTCCCAGAAAGAGGACATGGCCGGATCATTGACGAATCCACTGGAAGCAATGGCCCGGACTCCGGGGTCGATCTCCAGCAGCCGGGCAATGGTCTCTTTCCCGTCCAGACCGTCCTGAATGACCAGATCCAGGATGACAACATCGTACGGCCGACCGGTATCCAGCGCGGCCTGATACATCTCAATCGCTTCATCCCCTTCCCAGGCGGTCTCGATTTCAAAACCCATGCGGACAAGCTTCTTGCGGGTGAGCTTCCTTAAAATTTCATCGTCATCCATCAACAGAATTTTTATACCGGCTGCCATCTGCCATGCTCCCTGGGCCATGGGACCAGACCCCGTATCAACCTGCAGGTGTGTGCAAAAAATCTATAACCTGAACCAGTGATCGGTCTAAGTATAAAAAAACTTGAGGACAAAGTCCATTAATGGATAGATTCTACATCATTTCCAGCGCGCAGGCCATGGAGACACCGCCACCGCCGCAGAGGGTTGCCAGGCCGAGGGCTTTGTCTCTTTGCTTCAAGGCGTTGATCAAGGTGACCATAATGCGAGCTCCCGTGGCTCCCACCGGATGCCCCAGGCCGATACCCGATCCATTGACATTGGTGATGTCACGGTCAAGGCCCAGATCCCGCTCGCAGCCGATAT
>JAAELC010000532.1 GCA_024227135.1 Gammaproteobacteria bacterium | reverse complement strand
CAGCCAGCAGTGCCACTACCGTATCCATCAGTGAAACGATGATCGAGGTTTTGGCGATGGAGACGTTTTCGGGGAGATAGGAACCGTAAGCGATCATGATCCCCATTCCCAAACTCAGAGTGAAGAAGGCGTGACCCATGGCGGTCAGAATACCATCGGTGGTCAACTTGGAAAAGTCCGGGGTAAAAAGAAAAGCCAGCCCGGCGCCGAAATAGCCGGTGGTCATGGCATAGCCCACCAGGATCAGAAGTAGAGCGAAGAGGGCCGGCATCAGGAACTTCACCGCCTTCTCCAGACCGTTGCGGAGTCCTCTGGCGACCACCAGGGTTGTGATCCCCATAAAAACGGTATGCCAGATGGTGAGTTTCAAGGGACTGGCAAGCAGCCCGGAGAAGGTCGCCCCGACACTCTCGGCTGTGGACCCACTGAAGCTGCCGATTAGCGAATATCCGACATACGTGGTGGCCCAGCCACCGATGACACTGTAGAAGGAGAGGATAATAAAGGCGCCAAGAACCCCACACCAGCCGAGTGCTACCCAGCCGCGTGACTGGCCTTCGGCATCGGCCAGCACCTTCATGCTGTTGATCGGACTCTTGCGACCTCTTCGACCAATGAGCACTTCGCCCATCATGATCGGAATGCCGATTGCCGCCACGCAAAGCAGGTAGACCAGGACAAAAGCCCCGCCACCGTTTTCACCAGTAATGTAGGGAAATTTCCAGATATTACCCAGGCCGACGGCTGAGCCGGTTGCGGCAAGGATAAAAATCAAACGTGATGACCAGAGGCCGTGAAGTGCTGTCTTTG
>JAAELC010000531.1 GCA_024227135.1 Gammaproteobacteria bacterium | reverse complement strand
TGCTCTGTTGTATGCAGTAATGTGTGGTGATGCTGCTTCAGATCAGCAAGACCTAATGTCTCTGCCAAAAATATACGTCCTTCAGTTTGGCCTGCGTCAAGATGAGGCACTACCAGATACTCGCTCATGGTCAAAGGATCTGCCGGTGGTAGAGTTGCACCACGTCCAGAAGCCAGAAGATATCGCTGGTGCTGATGCGGACGACGCTGAGCGATACGGTCGGGATACGCAAAGATGAGGAGGTTGCCGGCTGCATCTGTATCACGGCATCCTTTATCATTGCCGAGAAGTTTATTCCATTGGCGTGATACCCGATCGACACGCCTGCACGAGACAGGATCACCACCTTTCCGTTTGAGCGCACTGTCCCCTTTGCTCCGCCACAATTGCAGCAAGTCGAGCCGCAGCTGCAGGTCAGCCGTGGGCATACTTCCCTCTCTTCTGATAATATCGCGTTCAGATAAAAGAGCAGAGATATCACACGCCAAAGGCGCTTGACCAATTTTTGCGGATTTGAGAAGCATGTGCCCCAGACGGGGATGGACCGGCAAGGCCGCAAGTTTTCTTCCTGTATCCTTGATTTTCCCAGATTTATCAATTGCATCCAGAGACGTGAGCAGCTCAACCGCATGTTTCTAAGGACCGGGACGCGGGGGATCGAGCCAGCTTAACTCCGTCGGGTCACTGACTCCCCAGAGAGCGAGCTCTAGAACCAGGTTAGCAATATCTGCCGAAACAATCTCCGGAGGGTGAAAAGGTATCAAGTTCTGGTGTTCATTCTTGGTCCAGAGTCTTAGGCAATATCCAGGCCCCAGGCGACCAGCTCGTCCAGCTCTCTGGCTGGCAGTTGCCTTTGAGACACGGACGGTCGTTAATCTGCTCAGACCACTGTCAGGTT
>JAAELC010000530.1 GCA_024227135.1 Gammaproteobacteria bacterium | reverse complement strand
GTGGGAGGCGGGTGGAATTCGGAAGGAATTCGTACTTGGGGTGGGGTAAATGACGATGACTGGCGGGGAAATGCCGGTTGCTATTCAGGTAACAGGGCGTTTATTCTACTTATACTCACCACTTTAATTTCGCTCCGACGCCTTTTTTCGTACAAACCCTGTTTTTTCCGCCCCGTTGTTTCAATTAGACTTAGTAAAGGATTCTGACTCTTTATATAAGCACATTGAACAGCCAGCAAACCTTCAATCCTGCCTACCTCACCCTGCTGGAGAATAACCAGTTACAGGTACGGGCCGAACAGGCCTACCAGCACATGGCCGATTGCGACCTGTGCGCCCGTTACTGTCACGTCGATCGCTATGCCGGCATCAAGGGTGCAGTCTGCCGCACCGGTGTGCGCGCCCGGGTCAACAGCTACGGCCCCCACCATGGTGAAGAGGAGCCATTGCGTGGCGTATACGGCTCGGGCACCATCTTCTTTTCCTGGTGCAGCCTGCGCTGCGTCTTTTGCCAGAACTGGGAGATCAGTCAAAAGGGCCTGGGCCATGAAGTAGAACCGGAAGATATCGCCGAGATGATGATCAAACTGCAGGCCCAGGGTTGCCACAATATCAACTTCGTCACCCCCAGCCACGTAGTAGCGCAGATTATACGTGCCGTGGACATCGCCACCCGCAAGGGCCTGCGCATCCCGCTGGTCTACAACACCGGCGGCTACGACAGCGCCGAAGCCCTGGCCCTGCTCGACGGCATTATCGATATCTACATGCCCGACATGAAATACGGTGACTCCGCACAGGCCCACAAATATTCCCATGTGCGAGATTACGTGGAGACAAACTTCGCTGCGGTCAGGGAGATGCACCGCCAGGTGGGTGATCTGCAGCTGGATGAACAGGGTATCGCCCAGTGTGGTTTGCTAGTTCGTCATCTCGTGCTGCCTGGGAACATCGCCGGCACCGAAGCGGTGCTTACATTCCTCGCTAACGAGATCTCCACCAATACCTATATCAACCTGATGGACCAGTATCACCCCTGTTACCGCGCCATGGACAACCCGCCGCTGGACCGGGTCCTCAAGGAAAATGAATACCAGGAAGCACTGGAGCTGGC
>JAAELC010000529.1 GCA_024227135.1 Gammaproteobacteria bacterium | reverse complement strand
TAGGCCTGCCTCTGATGATTCGCTATGCTGAAGTTGGCTATAAAGTCCTTGGTATAGACATCGATCAAACAAAGGTTGATGCCCTGAATTCAGGGAAAAGTTACATCGAGCATATCCCCTCAGGGCAAATTCAGTCCAGCATAAAAAATGGCTTTGAAGCCACGGCGGATTTCTCCCGTACCGCAGAAGCCGATGCCCTCATTCTCTGCGTGCCGACACCGCTTAACAAATACAGAGAGCCCGATTTAAGTTACGTAACGGATACCACGGATGCCGTTATCCCTTATCTCAGGAAAGGCCAGGTTCTTTCGCTGGAAAGCACCACCTACCCCGGTACCACCGAAGAGGAACTGTTGCCGCGAATGGAATCAACCGGCTTAGCCGTTGGCGAAGATGTGTTCCTTGTGTATTCGCCGGAAAGAGAAGACCCGGGTAACCCTGATTTCACCACTCATACCATTCCTAAAGTTGTCGGGGGGCATACCGCTGCATGCATGGAAGTTGGGCAGGCATTGTATCAACCGGCTATCGATCAGATTGTTCCCGTAAGCTCAAC
>JAAELC010000528.1 GCA_024227135.1 Gammaproteobacteria bacterium | reverse complement strand
CCAGTCCCATTCCGGTTACGTCGTGACGTACGATGACGGCGTACTCGGCGCGTTCATTGTCCGGATCGGAAACGATACGCACTACCCCATAGATCTCTGTCTTCCCGGGGACCCCTTTCTTGGTCAGGATGAGCGCCATTTCACGGTCATAGTCAATTTGGGTGAAGCGCGCGGCTATGACATGGGAAAGCGTCCTCATCGGCACGAAAAAGCGCAACCGGATTTCTTCGGGGGTGAGTTTCGCAAAGCCCCTCTGGAGGCTGGGCTCATCCTCGGGGAGAATCGGCCGGAGCAGAAGGGTGCGGCCATCGCCCAAAGGGATGGGTTCTTCCAACTCCTTTGGATAGGGACGGATTGCGAGGTGATCACCTGGCAACTTGCTCGATTTCTCCACTTTGATTCGAACATCAAGAGCAATGACCCCGTATTCATCTGCCAACAGGGGGTTGATGTCGAGTTCGACTATCTCAGGAAAATCAGCCGCGAGCTGCGCCAATCGAATCAGTGTCAGGGCAACGGCATCCAGGTTGACCGCCGCCAGTCCCCGATACCCCTGCAGCTGTCTGAAGATACGGGTACGGGACATCACTGCGCGGGCCAGGTGCATGTTCAACGGCGGCAGGCCCATGGACTTGTCGTTGATTATTTCGACGGCCCTTCCGCCCTGGCCAAACAGTACCAGTGGGCCGAACTGCGGATCTTTGACGATGCCGGCAATCAGTTCGAAAGCCTCCGGCCGGCGAACCATGGGCTCTATGGTCAAACCCTGTATGTCGGCATCCGGCTTTTCCTCGGAAAGACGCCGCAGCAAGGCTTCCGCCCCACTACGCACTGCTGCGGGCCCCTCGATATCGAGGACCACCCCCCTCACATCGGTTTTGTGAAGAATATCCGGGGAAAGGATCTTCAATGCCACTGTACCGCCCAATTCAGCCGCCACCGAAGCGGCCTCATCGGGCGTCTTGACCCTGCGCGTATTGACTACCGGGACACCATAGGCGGCCATTACCTCCTTGGCCTCCGGATCCGACAGCCAGGTGCGGTCCTCTTTCAGCACAGCTTGAATCCTGTTCCGGGCTTTGTCCGGATCCGTCGAGAACGCTTCAGGGACTGACGGCGGAGTCTGGGTCAGCATCTCCTGATTGCGCTGATAGTCGACCAGGTACATGAATGATCGCACAGCCTGTTCCGGGGTCTGGAAGGTCGGGATACGCTGCGCTGCGAAAAGCTGACGGGCGGTTGCTGCGGCCCCGTCCCCCACCCAACTGGTAAACAAAGGTAGTCCGCGTTTACCCGATGCAGCATCGATAATCGCCTGGGCGGCATCCGTGCTGGATGCGACTGCAGTCGGGCAATTGAGTGCGAGAATCGCATCCATACCTGTATTTTTTGTCAGTACGTCAAAGGCAGCGGCGTAGCGTTCACCCGGTGCATCCCCGATGATATCGACCGGGTTTCCCTGGGACCAGGTTGAGGGCAAGACCTGGTTCAGTCCGGCCAGTGTCTCGCTATCCAATTCCGCGAGATGACCACCCTGCTCGACCAGCGCATCGGTGGCCAGCACGCCCAGACCTCCGCCATTGGAGAGAATCACCAGTCGGTCACCCCTGACCTTCGGTACCAGTGCCAGCGATTCAGCGGCATCGAACAGCTCCTGGAGACTGAACACACGCAACATGCCGGCACGTCGGAACACGGCCTGATAGACCTCATCCACCCCCGCCAGCGCGCCGGTATGGGAGGCAGCGGCTTTTGCACCTTCCGCGAAACGACCGGCCTTCACCACGATGACGGGCTTCATCCGGGCTGCGGCGCGTGCGGCCGACATGAATTTGCGCGCCGAGGTGACCGACTCGATATAGAGCAGGATGGCGCCCGTTTTGCGGTCATTGGCGAGATAATCCAGCATATCGCCAAAATCCACGTCCGCCATGTCCCCCAGCGAGACCAGGTGTGAGAATCCGATATCGCGTGCCCTCGCCCAATCCACCATGGAGGTGACGATAGCGCCAGACTGGGCAACAAACGCCAGTCTGCCCGCCTTCGGGTTCAAGTGGGAAAAACTCGCATTCAGCCCGACACCCGGCACCAGGATGCCCAGGCAGTTAGGGCCAACGATTCGGAGCAGATAGGGCTTTGCGGCGTCACGCAATGCCTGCTCCAATTCCACACCATGCCCTTCGGCGGTCTCCCCGAATCCTGCGGTGATCACTACCGCGGCCCGCGTTCCACGCTCTCCCAACTGTGCGATGATTTCTGCAACCGTATCCGGCGGTGTCGCGATTACTGCCAGTTCCGGTGCTACAGGCAGACTGCCAATGTTCGGATAGGCTCGAACACCGCCAATCCTGGCGTGTTTACGGCTGACCGGCATGATCGACCCATTGAAGCCCCCGGTGAACAGATTATGCGCCAATACGGCCCCTACAGAAGATGGCCGTTTACTGACCCCGATCACCGCGATGGATTTGGGTTTAAACAAGAACTCAAGATTACGGACTGTCATAAGCTTCCAACCCCTGTCAATTGATTGCCCTGCTGATTTAAACCTGCCGGCGTTCACCGGGATCATGACCATATTCTTCGTCTCACACAACAGGAGGGATTGAACCCTGTCAAGGTGATACAACCGGCCGAATGCTATATTTCTATTGCTGCCAAGAGACAGCGTGACGCGAGCGCAATGACAATGCCGAAGTCGATAATCAGAAAAAAGGCCTCCCGATCGGCTGTGACGCCAAACCTTGTGGACTATGAATCTGTCAGGTCATCCTTTTCCTGGAAAAGGGCAAGTCGCATGCTCGCCGGTCTTCCCGCGAATTCAGGTCTGAACATTGCGTACGAAGCCGTGGACCGGCATACCCTCGGATCGGGCGCCGATCAAGTGGCATTGCGTTTTTTGAGAAAATCCGGGCAGATCCAGGAATATACCTACACCAGATTGCAGGAACTCACCAACCGCTTCGCTAATTTGCTGAAAGGCCTGGGTGTGGGCAAGGGAGACCGGGTCTTCACGCTGGCCGGCCGCATGCCCGAGCTCTACATCACTGCCTTGGGAACGCTGAAAAACCTCGGTGTCTACTGCCCCTTGTTTTCCGCATTCGGCCCGGAACCGATTCGAGTACGCCTTTCCATCGGCGAAGCCCGTGTCCTGGTAACAACCAAGGCACTCTATCTTCGAAAGGTGGCTCAACTGCGCAGCTCGTTACCGAAACTGGAGCACGTACTCATCGTAGATGAGGCAGGCAGGTCGGAGATACCCGACACCCTGAATTTTCATGATCTGCTATCGAAAGCACCCGGCCGTTTCGCCATTCCACCGACCGATCCCGAAGACTGGGCCCTGCTGCACTTCACCAGCGGCACCACGGGGCAACCCAAAGCCGCAGTCCACGTCCATGCGGCGGTGCTCGCACATCAGGTCACCGGGAAATACGCACTCGATCTTTATCCCGAAGACATCTTCTGGTGCACGGCCGATCCGGGTTGGGTGACCGGTACCTCGTACGGCATCATCTCCCCCCTCACTCTGGGGTTGACCCTGATCGTCGATGAAGAAGCGTTCGACGCCACGCGTTGGTACCGTATCATCCAGGATCAACGGGTTTCAGTATGGTACACGGCACCCACAGCCGTGCGTATGATGATGAAAATGGGTTCGGAAGCAGTCAAAACGTTCGATACCGGCAGTCTTCGTTTCATGGCCAGCGTCGGCGAGCCCCTCAATCCGGAGGCCGTGCTGTGGGGCAAGGAAGCATTCGGCCTGCCGTTCCATGACAACTGGTGGCAGACAGAGACCGGCGGTATCATGATCGCCAATTACGCGGCTATGGATATCAAGCCCGGATCCATGGGGCGACCCCTGCCTGGCATCGAGGCAGCGATCGTGAAGAGGAAAAAGCCGGGGATCGAGCTTGTGGATAACCCTGACATCACGGGTGAGCTGGCACTGAAGGCCGGCTGGCCATCGATGTTTCGCGGCTACCTGGGTGAAGACGAGCGTTACCGGGCATGTTTCCAGGACGGCTGGTACCTCACCGGTGATCTGGCCAGGCAGGATTCAGACGGTTATTTCTGGTTTGTCGGCAGAGTAGACGACATGATCAAATCTGCCGGTCATTTGATCGGGCCGTTCGAGGTTGAAAGCGCCTTAATGGAGCACCCAGCCGTCGCCGAGGTCGGCGTTATCGGCAAACCGGATCCCATCGCAAAGGAGTTGGTCAAGGCGTTTATCGTCTTGAAACCGGGTAACAGGCCCGACAATGCATTGCAGCGCGACTTATTGGGGTTCGGGCGTAAACGCCTGGGTGCCGCAATCGCGCCAAAGGAACTCGAATTCCGCCGCTCTTTGCCGAAAACCCGCTCCGGGAAAATCATGCGCAGATTGCTCAAGGCACAGGAACTCGCCCTGCCCGAGGGGGATACCTCAACCCTGGAAGAGACACCGTGATGCGAGGATTTTATTAAACTTAACCGAAACGGAGCCGGTGATACATGAACAAAGAAGAACTTGTAAGGAGTATATTGACAGCCTTGGCAGAAGCGGCACCCGGAACTGATGCCGATACTATCGACCCCGCGATCAGCTTTCGGGATCAGATCGAAATCGATTCGATTGATTTCCTGAATTTTGTTCTTTTGCTGGAAAAGAAACTTAATCTCAAGGTACCTGAGATCGACTATCCGAAACTCTCCAGCCTCGATGGATGCATCTCATTCTTCGAAACTCATCACAAGCTTGCTGATTGATACGGAGATTGCTTTCCTCACGAAAAAACCTGCCCCCTCTGTGACTGTTCCGAATCGACTACACCTTTTGGCTTTCATCTGAACAGCCACGCCGTGTCATCGCCAATCAGCCTTCCTTTTTCAACAATCCTAATTCGTACTCCAGATTGAATTGATCAAACAACTGATTCGCCTCTCTACTGAGTTCTTCGACTAATTCTCGAGGATCCTCTCCTTTTGCGACCCGTTCGTTTACCAATGCTTCTAAAGCCTCTCTGAATGATCCTGACATTCCACACCTCCTTTCCTGATTTACACACTAAACCCGCTTTCCGTGGCCCTCACAACCGCTTAAAAGGCTGTTCTAGGATCAAGGCATTCTCTCGTTCCATTCGGGCCGCTTTTCATGATGTAGATATTGGTAAATTCCCCTTAACCCAACGATCTTCCTATTAGTAAGTTTAGTTTTATTGCTTTCAGATTGAAATGATATTTATCAATGCTAATGAGACCCTTTCTCAATAATATTTCTCTTGTGGAAAACTGGTGGCTTAAAGACTAAAGGGTTCTAATCAGACAGATACCGTAGCGGGATCATCATGGAAACGTCAATGCTGGCTGACATATCAAACGAAGCCTTGAGCGATGAATACAAAGCCCGGGATACTTATCAAAAGATCATCGAAACCTTCGGTCCTGTACGCCCCTCCGTCAACATCGTGGAGGCGGAGCGTGCCCATATCCAGCTTTTGCTGCCTCGCTACGAAAAATACACGATTCCGCCGCCACCGGAACCCGATCCCAACCGGGTTGTCGTTCCGGACAGTTTATTGGCGGCTTGTCGGTTGGGTGTCGAGGCCGAAGTGGCCAACGTGGCTATGCATGACCGATTGATAGCAAAGGCTGACCTGCCCGAAGTGGTGGAAGTCTTCAACCGTCTGCAGGAAGCATCCCGGGATCACCACCTCCACACCTTAAGGCGTTGTATCGAGAAAAGAGGTAAACCAGGGCCAGTGCAAGGCCCCCATACGACCAGGCCTCGTAGACGTCAACAGTTTAAGAATAAAGGAATCTGCTATGAATGAGCAAAAGTTGATTGGTTCGTTGTTTGATCAGAAGGTGAGATACACCCTGGATATTCTTACTTCATTGGAGGAAAAAGATTGGCAACAATTATCCCATCCTCGGGACAGTATTCTATCACGCAGGATCAGGAATGATGTCACCATAGCAGACATCATCAAGCATGTTGTCATCTTCGAGCACTGTATAATCGATGCCATCAAATCCAAAGAACAGGGTGCTGTACTATCGACTGAGGGCGATGACACGTTTTGCCAACGAATAGAGAAGAACAGCGATATTGTGACCTGCTACCAGAACGTGCACGAAGAAAACCTGGACAAGATGCTCGGGCTTCAGCAGCGTGACCTGGATAAGAGATTGATGTTTAATGATCAAGCTTATACTGGAGTTGGCCTATTATGGATGCTGATTGGTCATCACGCCCTCCATCTGGGTCAATTGCGATCAATCCCTTTCTCTTCCGGTATGTAGTTGCCTGCGGCCGGCAGGCATCAGACCTCTGATGCCTGATGTATGAGATGATAATCGACACCCTTCAGCATGCCTTGATGATCACCACATTCGTGCTGATCATGATGTTGCTGATCGAGTACGTCAATGTAAACACCCGGGGCAGATGGCAGCTTGCGCTCAGTAACAGTCGCTTCGGGCAATATATACTGGGTGCATTGTTCGGTGTAGTGCCCGGCTGTCTTGGCGCCTTTACCATGGTCTCTCTCTATTCCCACCGCTCCGTGAGCTTCGGCGCCCTGGTGGCAGCTATGATCGCTACCAGCGGCGACGAAGCCTTCGTGATGTTCTCCCTGTTCCCCCTTCAGGCACTATGGATCTCTCTCACTCTATTTATCACTGCCCTTGCAGCGGGCTGGCTCGCAGATGCACTGTTCAGGAACCAGGCACGTTTTCTGGAGCGCGAGGATCACGACCTGGAGTTGCACGCGGAGGAGACCTGTCACTGCTTTTCTATCAGCGGTATTGCCGCCCAACTCAAGCAGATCACCTTTGCCAGGACAATACTGATCGCCATGTTCGGCAGTTTTCTTTTTTTGCTCGCAACCGGTCTTCTGGGCCCTGGAGACTGGGACTGGAAAAAGATCACCTTTACCGTTGGCACCGGCTTCGCACTCTTCGTGGTGTTGACCGTACCCGACCACTTTCTCGAGGAACATCTGTGGGAACATGTCGTCAAGAAACACCTGTCAAGAATGTACCCGATAGCATGTGGAATATTCCCTTTACTGGATACTACCTTGAATCCCGCTTCCAATATCACTTCTCCTATTTAAGCAACACTCGTGTCCGATTCGGTAACATAGAAATACACTATTGCTCTTAATCTACCTTACTCTATCTTTCTAGTGCGCGACCGACATTACCCTGTCCCGGTTGAGCAGTTCATCCGACGCCTGATCTACCGAATGCGTTGATGCGAGAGAATCGCCGGACATAGAACTTCCGCCCTTCGTAAACACATTCTCGCAACTTCCCCTGTTCGATTATCCCTTCCACTATATCCCACGGACTCCCTGTTTTTTTCAACAGTTCGCGCACTGCGTCTTCCCTCATGGGATGCACGGCTGCTATTGACAGAATATCCTTCACAGGATCACCGCTGGAAGCAAAAGCATCGCCTTCATATCCTGTAAGATACTCGACGTCGGCTACATATTGTTTGACGATCTGGTAAACACGGTTCAGCTGTTCTTCACCCGGCGAATGACATCCAGCTTCCGCAGGTGGACGTGTTGGGATCGAAAGATAGGCTTTGTGCGGGTTGAACTTATGGAGGAACTCCGCTAGGTTCAGAATACCATCACTGGTGACATTAACCCTACCTACCAACATGGTTTCACTCGTCAACAGACCTTTATACCCACTCGCAAAATCAAGCATTCCAGACAGAATGGTCTTCAATTCCAGATCCGGATGTGGTCTGTTTATACCCCGCCAAACGCCATCTTCGACACAGTCCACCTTCAGGGAGACCCAATCAGCCTGCCTCAGTGTCTCTTGGACCCGCTTGTGCCAGATGAGGGAACCATTGGATATAACCGCTATCTTGATGCCGAGAGGACGCAACAACTCAATCGTGGTACCGAGATTAACATCCAGTGTGGGTTCGCCATCTGGCACGAAAGTAAGGTAGTCGATACTTTCCCCTGCCTCGGATACTGCCTTTACCCGTGATTCCACAGCCTGCCTGATCTCCTCGGGCTCATAGAAAGCACGAGGCACTATCTCCTCGTTGACAGTCGGTCCGACCTGGCAATAAAGGCAGGAATAGGTACAGTGTTTTGGAGGGATGTTGTTGACACCCAGACTACGCCCCAGGCGCCGTGACGGCACGGGACCAAACGCGATCATTTTCTCTTCATTTGATTGCATAAGAATACGTCAAGCCTCAACATCCGCCCACTTGCCGAATTTCATTTCCTATCTGAGGAATCCAAAAGGTCCCTATCGTCAATGTAGGTATTCCGAATGGTTGTGGAATCAGCCTTGGGTAGACTTACAACTTTCAGTCTTCCTTGTTTCGCTTCTCGGCCCTCTTCTTTTCAAGCAAATCGTGGTGATAGGAACCTTCACGAAGCATCTTGGCCCCACATTCCGGACAACGTTCATCCTGGCAGGGTACGCCTCTGTTGTGTGGCATCCTTTTCTCGCATTTAGGGCAGATGCAGTATCCACCAACGCCCATGTCATGCCTGCGTTCTACAATCATTGTTCAACCCCATAAACTGGTATTGGCAGTTTCAAGTGGGCCCGTTCGTAAGAACCGAAACCGTTGCTACTAACTTCTTTTCAGCGTGCGCTCAAGGGATTCTTCAACCTTCCCTTCCAGGCGGATGTAGCAGATCCCTTTGTCCTCCAACTCACGGGAAATCCTTTTACCGAACTGCGCGGCGATGATCATTTTTACCTCATGCTCCGCGAGCAGCCGGGCGGCTTTCTGTGCCGCTGGCCCAGCCAAGGCACTACAAGGATTTACGATGACTTCGAGCAGGACGCCTGAACGATCGAATACAAGATAGTAGGGACATCTGGCTGCCTGATCACTGACACTGGATTTTCGAGTGTCCCCTTTCGATGCAATTGCGATTCTCTCTGTGCTCATTGCAATCAGAATCACCCCGAGGTTAAGCTAAACACTTCTAATAATCAGAATACTCCT
>JAAELC010000527.1 GCA_024227135.1 Gammaproteobacteria bacterium | reverse complement strand
GACCCCCTCGGATGACAGGGATCATTGGCCGCGATGCAAAAGCGGGGACACGATTCTCAACTATCTGGCAAACAACCTAACAGCAGAAAAATGGAAGGAGGACTATTACAAAAGCTGAAAGGCATATGGCGCTGGCGGTGTTGTCCGATTGTCGTCGTTGGTGGCGGTGGCGAGTTCAGGACGCCAGAGTTACGCGCTGTCGTGAAGATATATTTATTAAAATTTGTCTATTGAATATCGCGATTGCTAGAGAGAGAGAGAGGGGGTGGGGTAAGATTTATGTAGTGGTCGCTCTGACGTGGGCATATAAACACTTCCTTCATTCAGGTGGTCCAAAGCCAGACAGCTCGATGGCTAAGATGCGGGATAGATGTTCTATGGCGCGCGCATTGCTTGACCGATACACACCTTGTATTCCGTCTCCAGTTAGGGGAATCATCTTCGATTATCTACTACCTGTACTAGACGATACCCCTCAAATATTAACCCAGCGCCTAGATTACGTTTCAACCTTGACTGTGCTTCCCCGCGGGCAATTGGTCGCTGGCTACGCTGATTATCGTGGGATCGTGGGCATGTGGGATGGTAAGGCATGCGACCACTGTCTCTGTGAGGTCCGCGTGGATGCACACGGGCCATTTTGCGCGTTACCCGATGGTAGTCTGGTGACCAGTGATAACACCAAACTACACCTAGACGTCTGGAGACAAAACGAGCGCCAATTTTGGGTTTATCTACACAGCATACCTTACCCACCAAATCACAGGCATGGATCAAAAAGGCCAGAAACCTGTATGCGGGGCGATCGCATGCGGTACCCAGGGCCGTTGTCAATATGCAGTCTCGGTGATGGTAGCTTGGTGTGTGGCGACAGCCGAATTCATGTCTGGTCTTCGCCGTTGTCATCATCACCATCCCTTGGCTACTACCAAATCGCAGAAACTGGTGCACTAAGGACAAGAACAATCCCGGCTCTGGCGGAACTCCCCGATAACAGGATGGCTTCCGTGCACGTAGATTCAAAGTCATCGAGCATTAGAATATGGAAACGCTCCACACCAGGATGCGAGGCTTGGGGTTGTATAGCTGTGTGGCCGGTGCCGGGAATTGAAACACTTATCGCGTTGCCTGGTGGAGGGTTAGCATCTAGTGGGGGGGACTCGATCCACATGTGGAAGGAAATGGTAGGCGGTCAATGGACGTGTGTTGCAAAGCTTCCAAAAAATCCAACCAATCCATGGGCAGGGCCCCTGGCGGTATTCCCTGATGGCAGGTTAGCTGCTGCATCAGGTCAGGATATATGCGTGTGGGATCGGTATTCTAACGGGAAATGGGTTTGTTCCAATTTGATCGAGGGTGTCGGGTGTGTGCGGGCGCTGGCAGTGTTGTCCGATGGTCGTCGTTTGGTATCGGCGGTGAGTTCGGGATACAAGTCCAGAAAGACGATCAAGATTTGGAAAGATCACGAATAGACGCCACCTGCAGCGAGAGAACGACTGACGTCGTAATACGTATTCATTACATAAAAGAGTTAAAAACACGTCCCCGTGATAAGCGGTAAAATGCGCTGAGCACACCTTTCTTTTTGTAGTTTTAATACCAAGCGTCATGAATCCTTTGGTGAAACGCGCACCAACGCGCACCGCGCTGCGTTATCAGGTCGGACGACGGGGGCAATCAAAAGAACCAGTAGGCCCTGTGTCGCACATCGCACGCCGACCTTATGAAGCAGTCATGATCAATGGGGTCGCCGCCTGTCGCTTTCACCTGTTCGATGCCCCCCCGACGATCTCATTGGCGTCGATAGCCAGAACTCTCGGGACCAAATTAGCATCGCTTTTTCCCGCCACTTTCTTTAGCTTACCCCGCGGGAGTGTCAATCTGTTTCAGAGCTTTAGGGCTATGCTGGTGGGCTGTAAAGCACAGGTGGCTGAATTGACGGCCCATCGCGTTTGTAACGTCCTGAATAAGCTGCTCGCGAATATGTACTCCCCTTCTTGCTACGCCGTCATCCAGGATCTGAAATATACCAACATGTCGGGAACTCTGTGCATTGGGCACCCGATTGACCTGGTTGCATTGTACAAGGCGTGTCCGGGATTGACGGACTTCCATCCCGAGCGTTACAACGCCGTCAATTTCCGCTTCTCTCAGCCCGACCTCCAGACGAACGTGACATCCACGGTTTATGCGACTGGGAGCATCGTGGTGCACGGGGCCACGAACTATACGATATTGGAAGCTGCACTGCATGCCATGGCGGATTTCATCACGTCTGAAACGGTTCAAACTTCAGTAAGCAACCCAACCCACCCCTTCCTGTTCCCTTTGAATACGCATTTGGATCGAAGACTCTGTATGCACTAGTTCGAAGTGTCGTCCGAGACAATGCAACCGATCGTCGCCAAGACACCACCACCCACGTTCAGGTCGGCACCCCTCGTTTATCACTATCCTCAGTGCATTGGGTGCGAATTGAGTTTTTTTGTAGTTCTAAACCACAACGGAAACGCTTGCGCTCAAGTTCACCCAAACCTCCGATACCACTGAAGCAAAGGAAGCAAAGGAAGAAGCTACCGTTGATCTCTGCTGGTACATCGCACGGGGGTTGTGTGCATTGTTTTGTGCGTAACACGTGTTGGGCTTGGCAGACCCAACACCGGCAGCGCCCCCTCCCTCGGACGAAGACAGTAGAAGGCGACCGCGCCCTGGGGGGGCGTGTTTGTCCCGCAGCACGATGGATATTATTCTATTGTTCCAGATGCGCGAGACCCTGCGGGGTTTGGATGAAGCTGGTGAAAGCGCGTTAGACACGTTGTCATTAAAGTGAGTCGTGTGCGATGATATAAATACTACGTGCTGTATGCGACGATAGGCACACAAACCAGAATCACGCTCTTGTTTACACACAGCACTCATGTCCAGCGATAAACAGGTGTGTACTCCGCCCACTGATGAGGACCAGCCTATCATACTCTTTGGAGCCCCGGATCTTAAGGTTGAGGTCGAGCTCTCCCCACTCGTCGAGCACCTGGAGACCAGCGCTCGACGATGTCACAATAAGTGGGTAGGTGATAACAAGGTGGCCACCAACGATGCCAGGCGCCAGTTGCACAAGAACATGGCCCGGGAATCAGCAGAGTATACGCTAAACTGGGTACGTCACAAGTTCCCGTTGGTGGAGTGGAGTACGTTCACGATGTGGGTCGTGATCGATACGTTGTTCGATGCCATCGTGTTGGAAAGCGTCCGCAATGCTTTCCCGCGAGGATGACCCCTTGGGGTTACGTGTACTTTTACATTAAAATGCTTTTTGTGTCAAATGTATCAAATGTATCACTGTTTTTACCAATGCCCTCCAACACACACACACACAATCGTCGCAGTGTCTGTATAGAACAATTTAAGTAATATAAATTTGAACCCAGTGCACCTTTATTGCCACTGAGCAGCCCACTCCCCGACACGGACCATGGCTTGATAGTCAGCAATGTCCCCGCGCCTGCGATGATGGTTGATATACGCCAACGCGTCGATCAGCGAGCTCACTTTGACTGCACAATCGCTGCCGAGTAAAAAGCGTTTCTTCGGGCGGAGCACCCCCCGGCGCGTTTGATGGCTGGCCCGAGTCACAGACATGCTGAGATATCTCAGCAATCCACAAGCCCCACATGTCCCGTGCCCCGCTCTTCGCTGGGACTCGAGTTTGGCCTTTCCCGTACAACAGGAAGATGCAAATTCTAGCATACGTCGTCGACGTTGGGATTGTCCCCACCCAGAACTGTGTCCACATGTTGCCTTGGTCTCTAACATATTCGCCGCCAGCCCCGCCAGCCGCGGGTCTGCAAAGAAATCCTCCCGCGGGGATGTGCATATGACAACCCCACGGAAATAAAGGTCGTGTTGCCCCGTCATCCTTCGCCACAGCTGGCGTCCGACCGTTGCGAGGCCATCTCTGTACGCACACAGCGGGTAATCACCGAATCCATCCGCCTGCAGACTTTGACCGGTGGCATAAAGGCGCTGTTCCAGCTCGTCCCCTCGTCCAAGTACAGGATAAAGCAGATTGTGGACGGGAAGACGTTCGCTGTACAGCCATGGGTTGTCTCTTGTGGCCGTTTCATCTGGCTCCATCCAACGCACCGTCATGGTTTCATCGCTTGGATGGAGCTGGTCTATAATGCCGGGACATACACGCTGGGCCTCGTCGCCCTCCTCTTTGTATCCAATGAGAACCACCCCGCCACACACGTACACGTCACCATCGTACACGACTCCCAATTCAACGCCCCTTCGTAGAAGGAATAACGGGCCCTTGGTGTCCACCCGGGACCTACACGTCAAGCGCTTGGTCCAGGGAGCCCTGTGGAGAGAACCAAGCGTATCATCCAATGCCCCCCTCAGAGGCTCACTGCGCGGGCGACTCGAATGCGTTTCGTGGTCCGATTCAGCATGCCCGCAGTCGTCGCTGCCGTCATCAGAAGACGATGAGATCCGCCGCCGTTTGCGTTGTTTTACACCCGGCTTTTGGCGTCTCTTGCGAGCATGCCCGCAGCCGTCGCTGTCGTCATCAGAAGACGATGAGATCCGCCGCCGTTGGCGTTGTTTAACACCCGGCCTTCTGCGTCGTTTTGGGGGGCAGTCTGGTGATTCCAAATCCGTTGAATGCCCGTCATCCCGACAAGCGTGCCTCTCTGGTGCCGAAGGAGGCGGTGATTGAGATCTGACACAGG
>JAAELC010000526.1 GCA_024227135.1 Gammaproteobacteria bacterium | reverse complement strand
ATCGAACCGTCGACCTCAACACTGCCAGTGTTGCGCTCTCCCAGCTGAGCTATGGCCCCCCTAAACGAGAACGGCATAGTAGTGTATGCTGCTTCGCTTGTCTACCCCCTATCGGGTAGAAATCAGCCTTTTTGTCGATCTATTTTTTGCCAGGAATCCCTCAGGGTTACCGTTCGATTGAATACCAGGCGAGTGGCCTTGGAATCCTGCTGATCCAGACAGAAATAACCTTCCCGCTCAAACTGATAATTTGCGCCGGGTTCGGCCTGGGCCAGGCCCGGTTCCACCACAGCATTCCCGGCTACTTTGAAAGAGTCGGGATTCAGATGTTCGAGAAAAGACCGGACTCCCTTGTCCCCATCCGGGGTGGGATGACCGAACAACCGGTCGTAGAGGCGAATCTCTGCCGGTATACCCTCCGGTGCCGATACCCAGTGGATCACTCCCCTCACCTTTCGTCCCTGGGGATTGGCACCCAGTGTCTCCGCATCGTAGCTGCAGCGCAGTTCCACAATCTCGCCATCCGGCCCATTTATGACCTGGTTACACTTGATGACATAAGCATTGCGTAGCCTGACTTCCCCATCAGTTACCAACCGCTTGTACTTCCTGGATGCCTGTTCACGGAAATCGGCCCTGTCGATATACAGCTCGCGGGTGAAAGCGATAGTGCGCTTTCCCATCCCTTCGTCTTTAGGATGATTCGGGGCCTCGAGTTGCTGGGTCTCCCCTTCCGGAAAGTTTTCTATCACCACTTTCAACGGGTCCAATACTGCCATTGCACGGGGAGCATTCCGGTCCAGGTCCTCCCGGATGCAGGCTTCGAGTATACCCATTTCTACCGAATTCTCGGCCTTGGTCACCCCTATTCGATCACAGAACTCTCTGATCGACGATGACGTATAGCCACGACGGCGCAGACCCGCCAGTGTCGGCATCCTGGGATCGCCCCAACCACTCACATGCCCTTCATCCACCAACTGTGTCAGCTTTCGTTTACTGACGACCGTATACTGCAGATTGAGTCTTGAAAACTCGATTTGCTGGGGATGGGAAGCAATACTGATGTTGTTCAGCACCCAGTCGTAGAGTGGACGATGATCCTCGAACTCCAGGGTGCACAGAGAATGGGTAATTCCCTCCAGTGCATCGGAAATAGGATGGGTAAAATCGTACATCGGGTAGATGCACCAGGCCTCGCCTGTCTGATGGTGGATAACACCATGGCGGATCCGATAAAGGGTGGGATCACGCATATTCATGTTGGGAGACGCCATGTCTATCCTGGCACGCAAAACCCGGGTGCCGTCTTCGTACTCCCCTGCTTTCATTCGACGAAACAGATCGAGATTCTCCTCCACCGTCCGGTTGCTGTAGGGACTGGCCTTCCCAGGCTCAGTCAGAGTACCCCGATAGTCACGCACCTCTTCAGCGGTGAGATCACACACATACGCCTTGCCGGCTTTGATCAACTCCAGTGCATAATCGTGCAGTTGCTGAAAGTAGTCCGACGCATAAAACAACCGGTCCTGCCAGTCGAAGCCCAGCCACTTCACATCGTCGATGATCGCATCGACGTACTCGATATTCTCTTTGTGGGGATTGGTATCGTCGAATCGCAGGTTACACTTGCCGCTCTGGTAATCCCGAGCCACCCCGAAGTTCAGGCAAATGGATTTGGCATGCCCTATGTGCAAATAGCCATTCGGCTCGGGTGGAAAGCGGGTATGTACCCGGCCATCGTGTTTTCCGGCTTTCAAATCCCCATCGATTATCTGCCTGATAAAGTTCCCAGGAGATTTCGTTTCGAGTTCACTCATAATCGGTATGTCCGTCGTCAATGTGTCTTGGATTGCGCCTGCCAAAATAGCCAGCTCGCCGGCCCCAGCCTTATGCCGATGCTTCCCGTTGGCGGATAAACTCAAGTGCCAGGTCGATCCGCCTCAAGCTGGCCTCCTTCCCGACCAGAAACAGGGTTTCATCGATACCGGGGGAAGCAGCGCGACCAACCACGGCCACTCTAAGTGGCTGAGCCACCTTCCCCATCTTGACCCCCAGGTCCGAAGACACTTTTTCCACCAGATCGTGCAGCAGTTCCCGGGTCCACTCATTCTGCTCTGTCAGCGCCTGCTTCATATGCTCCAATGGCTGCCTGACCACAGGCCTTAAGTGCTTTTTCGCAGCTGCCGGGTCAAAGGCGTCAAAGTCCTTGTACACGAACTGGCTGATGTCCGCCATCTCCACCAGCGTCTTTGCCCGCTCCTGCTGAGCCTTGACCACATCGATGAGATCGGCGCCCTGGGAGGGGTCGATTCCGAGCCGTCCCATGTGGGGGCTCAGCAGATGAGCGATGTGCAGGGGGTCGCTCTCCTTTATGTAATGCTGATTCAGCCAAAGCAACTTTTCATCGTTGAAGGTGGAAGGTGCTTTGTTGACGTCCTCTATCTCGAACAGTTGAATCATCTCATCGATAGTGAACACTTCCTGGTCGCCATGAGACCAGCCAAGGCGCACCAGATAGTTCAACAAAGCCTCGGGTAGAAAACCGTTCTCCATATACTGCATGACACTGACAGCACCGTGCCGTTTGGATAGTCGCGCACCGTCACCACCCAGAATCATGGGAAGGTGGGCGTAACGGGGCGGATCGATACCCAAAGCCCGCAGGATATTGATCTGCCGCGGTGTATTGGCTAGATGATCGTCACCCCTTACCACATGGGTGATCTCCATGTCGGAATCGTCCACAACCACGGTAAAGTTGTAAGTTGGCGAACCGTCGGTGCGACGTATGATCAGGTCATCCAGTTCTTCATTGTGGAATGCCACCTTCCCCCGAACCAGGTCGTCAACCACGACCACCCCATCGTCCGGGTTACGGAAACGAACCACATGGGGGTCATCCTGGTCCACCTGCCGATTCCGGCAATGGCCATCGTATCGCGGCTTCTCCTTGCGCTTCATCGCCTCGTCGCGCAAATCATCCAGCCGCTGGCGGGAGCAATCGCATCGATACGCCAGCCCCTTGTCCAGTAAATCGTCAATAACCGCTCCGTAACGATCGAAACGCCGGGTCTGGTAAAAAGGCCCCTCATCGTATTCCAGGCCGAGCCAGGTCATGCCTTCCAGGATGGCGTTTACCGATTCCGCAGTGGAACGTTCCAGATCCGTGTCTTCGATTCGCAGTATGAAGGTTCCTCCGTGCTTGCGGGCAAACAACCAGGAAAACAGCGCCGTGCGAACACCACCAACATGCAGGTATCCGGTGGGACTGGGAGCAAAACGGGTTCGAATGGTCATATTTTCGTCGTTTCAGTGGACAAAGGTATCGAAAAGTGCCGTATTCTATCAGAGCCTGCGGAATCCCGCAGAAACAATTGACCTGTCTGATTCAAAGCTCTAAAATCCACGCCAGTCTGTAGCGGGCGTATAGCTCAGTTGGTTAGAGCGCAGTCTTCACATGGCTGAAGTCGCTGGTTCGAGTCCAGCTACGCCCACCAATAGTATCAAAGGCTTACTCTGACTATTCGAGTAAGCCTTTTTAGTTTCTGGGTGGTGGTAACGTAGTGGTAACAGCAATCACAGCTTATATCTGGGCATAGTTCATGCGATCAGCATTTTCGTAGTGGCTCTGCAAGTAGGTAATGGCCGCATGAACGAGGTGGCCCTCACCGGGGCCCTCATCCCTACCAGAGTCGATCAACTCCCCGAGGATGTCCTTTGCGGCACTGCTTTTATTGAGAAGCAACATCTTCCATCGTTTCTGGAGTGCATCTGATTCAGACTCGATTATTCGGGCGGCGGCCCCCAGCTTTTCGGTTAAATGGTAGAGGTCAACCAGGCGGTGAATCTCACTACCAAATCGCTCTTCGGTGAACCCCTCCTCCAGGAGGTTCCACATCTCCGGCGCTCCGTCGCTCCGTCGCAGAGTAACTGGAGTTTCAGGTCTCGCCGCTTGCTTACCAGTGTGGCTACGTCGGCGACAAGCCGATCACGCAATCCGATGATATCCCCGCCCGGCATCGCGCCATAGCGGATAGTATGAAGGGCCTCCCCTTTCTCGTCATGAATCGTCACCGTTCCGCAGT
>JAAELC010000525.1 GCA_024227135.1 Gammaproteobacteria bacterium | reverse complement strand
TATGAGATGACTCTAGCGGGAAATCAGAGACTGGTCAAAAAATAATCCCTCCGTCACCTTTTCCACGATCATCGGATATCTTGGATCCGTGATGCCGACCTTTGGACGCGTCCCTGCCCCGGCGCGCTACGTGTTGATGGAACTGGGACTGATGCTCTTCATGGCCTCCGTTGGACTCAGTGCTGGCGGCGGCGTGGTCGATGCCCTGACTTCGGTGGGACCCGCCATGATTTTAAGTGGCGTCGTAGTCACTTTGACACCGGCGGCGATCGGCTATCTCGTTGGTCGCAAGATACTCGGGCTCAACCCCGCCTTGTTGCTGGGATCGATCACCGGCGCCATGACCAGTACACCAGCCTTGAACGTTGTTACCGATGCGGCCCGCAGCGCCACACCTGCGCTAGGCTATGCCGGAACCTACACTTTCGCAAACGTTTTCCTGACTTTTGCCGGTGCACTGATAATGACGCTTTAGATTTGCAAACCGAAAAAACCGAGGTCAGATCCAAGCTGTTCGGTATAGGTGTTGCGAGGCGCGTCGGATATTTTACGAAATCAATCGCTTGCAGCAGAAGTTGCCCCGGGAAATATTTTCCGGACCGTTTCTACGCCTAACCGCATGAGTTTCCTCGCAGAGCCGGATAGCCAGCAACACCTTTGTCGGACGGCTTGGGTCAGATCACAGTTCTTTCTTATGTTAGAGAAATCTGTGTTCTGACCCCGGATTCGCTGGCATTGTTATTGCATATAGCCCCTGGGTACCCAGTGAGCTGACATCAAACCTTACCTGCAAAAAGTACAAATAACGGTTGAATATTATCCCTTGTCATAATATCGTCGTAATTTTGCAATACCCTTTGCTTATCTAACCCTTTATCAAAGTCGCAGAGAACAAAATGATCAAGCCAGGTCTTGAGAGATTCGATTCTCCCATTGTTATCATCAACCAGGTCTTCGAAAATGAAGATTGGGGTGTAGTAGCGAGCTACACCAGCAGCCAGGATGCGTTGGACGCGGAAGGCGAAACCATTCTGTCCGAAATTGGCTGGCATGTCGGTGTGACGTTACCAAATCTGGATGATGTTGATTTCAATCAGGTTTTCAGCTCCCCGGAAGCAGCTTTGGAATTCGGTATCGAGCAAATAGTCAATCGGAGAGTCACATCACCCCTCTCTCCACCGGAAAATGCCGCGAGCAACGTCTACCCGTTTGGTCACTACGACAGGATTGCCTGAGGGGAGTTCTGGCCACCACCTTTAACGCAGTTGAATCAGGGAATCCCCCATCAAGCCGTTGAGAGTGAAAAGGGGATTCCAGGTTATTGTTTTTTACCCACCTGTCTGCAATCCGCCCTTTCATTTATTGCCCGGCAATTGCCGTCCTTCCAGTCAATAGTTCGTCCTCACAGATCTACAGCTGACAAAAAAATGCCGCGCTGCAAAAAATTTCCGGCATATTGTTTCCGCCAACCCCAGAATCTGACCCGAACGGAACTGTACAGTCGTTTATCCTGATCTGCGAGATTACTCTGCAGGCCCAACAGGTGACTTCGCCAGGCTTTTTCCGATATGCACAGACTCACTTGCAGAGAGCACCCTCACGCCTTCACGGATGTTTTCATGTCCATGAATTCCAGGTTCCAGCAGCACTGCTCCAACGATGGTCAAACCTTGGTTGATACGCGACAATTTAACCTTCCGGCCGTACACCAGGAGACACACGAAAGCAGCGCTTGGAGACCCAGCAGATGATTGAACTCAACACAGCATGGCAGTTCGGGGCGGCTCTTGGACTTGGCATGCTTATCGGAATGGAGCGAGAGCGCACCCGGAATGAAGAACGGGCCTTCGCCGGCGTGAGAACCTTTGCGCTGGTAGCACTGCTGGGAGCGACCGCCGCCTATGCCGGGGAGCAGTTGGCTATTCCCTGGATCGTCGGGCTGGTTTTTATGGCGATCATGGCACTGGTAGGGGTGGCGTATTACGTGTCGGCACAAAATGGCCAGATTGGAGCCACTACCGAAGTCTCGGTGCTGATCACTTTTTTTGTCGGGAGTATGTGCGCCTGGGGGGAAGTGGGTATCGCAGGCGCCGTGGCAGTGGTGACCATGCTGCTGCTGGCGTTGAAAGGCTGGTTGCACAATCTTGCTACACATATCGAGTCCTCCGATGTGGAGGCGACACTGAAGTTCGCCATTATTACCCTGATAGTGCTGCCGCTGGTACCCAATACCAATTACGGCCCGGAAGGGTTGGAGGTTATCAACCCCTACAAGACCTGGCTGATGGTGGTGTTGATTGCGGGGCTCAATTTCTTCGGCTATATCCTGGTGAAAGTCGTGGGTCGGGAACATGGGCTGGGAATAACAGGGCTTCTGGGAGGATTGGTGTCCAGTACGGCCGTGACCCTGAGCTTTTCTCAACGTAGCCGGGTCGAGCCGAATCTGGCACCCGTGCTGGCACTGGCCATCCTGCTGGCATGGACGGTAATGTTCTTTCGCGTCGTCGTGGAAGTAGGTGTTGTCAACCCTACCCTGGCCAGAAGTCTGACGCTGGGAATGCTCTTAATGGGCGTAACCAGCCTCGCGATCTGCTTCATTCTCTGGAAGCGCAATCGCACAACGGAAAAGGCCGAGGTGGAGTCCGGTAACAACCCCTTCGAACTGGGAGACGCCATCAAGTTTGGTGGGGTTTTTGCGGTGGTTATCTTCGTCGCCAGTGCGGCACAGGTCTATCTCGGAAATACCGGCCTTTACCTGGCTGGTGCACTGGCAGGCCTTACGGATGTGGATGCCATTGCACTTTCCATGGCTAATCTTGCCTGGGAGAACCCCGCCAATACCGGTGCAGCCGCCAGAACAATCGTCATAGCCGTGATTTCCAATACCATGGTCAAGTGTGGTATGGCTATCTGGCTTGGCGCCCCCCCTATGCGTCGAACCATGATTCCCATCACCGGTGCGCTGGCATTGTCGGGGGTCGCTGCCGCCTACCTGGTGGGGTAATCGGGTTTGAACAGGCAGACAGCCTGCCTACTCTTTCCTGCCCTATCCCCTTCCAGGGAGGTCTGGGTAGGGTGAAGAACCTGGGTACCACGCCATCCTGATATGGATAGCACTCTCATCTTCGAATATGTGTCCGTTCACCCACTGATTTATCAGCCTTCGCAGAAATGGTGGACTGAATCATCTTCAAAGGAAACGGGGAACTGTGAAAATTTGGTGCAGCAGTGCGCCAACCTGGTGACGAAAACCCAGAAAAAACTCTGAGAAACCCTGGGTTATAAATAATAACTTATTGATTCAATTAGACTTGAGTTTTTGGCGTGATTACTGCGTTAGATTTGTTGGGAGATACCAGTGTCTCCTTAAACCTCAAATCCTCCTTAGACTTATCCCGGCACCCGCCGGGATTCTTTTATCCCTGACACTCACAGTTTGCTGAACAGCACAAAGAGTGATCCCAGGCCGGTTTTAATCTGTACCAGTGGGTATTCCAGTTTTCAATTGGCGAAGTCCCGAGCCGCCCCATCAGTCAGAATCTCAAACAGGAGATGGCTTGTTCTTCTGGTTTTTTCCGTGAAGGTTCTGGTAATCCCGACAATGAGATAACTGGGTGTTGTGGAAAAAGAGATGATCATGATGCTTACAATGGTATTTCAGTTTTCTGTAAACCATTTTCTCCAACCAGGTCCGATCGATGCGCTCGACATCAAATGAACCACATCTGGGGCACTGCACGGGGTATGAGTCGGTATCCATATTAATTTTTACGGCTCCGATTTAGAGATCTTTAGGGCATCTCTGAACAATTTCAGCGCTTTCACGATACAAGGATAGATGCCCATTCACGAAGCTGTAACCCATTGAAACAAAATTAATTTAAAACCACGTTTTAACTACTCACCCCCAGAGATTACCCTCCATGGGCAGTCTGTGGAGGAAGTGTCTCTGGCAGGGATGCCAAAAACGAGCCTGCAAGGAGGTATTTACGGCGTCTTCCTCAACAGACTGCCTGTGCGGGGTGAGCAGTTGCACCACATTTTTCAATAACTGCACTCTGAAAAGTCCGGAACGGATCAATTGAGCCCTTCTTTGGGGTCCAGGCTTTAGTTTATGGCCTATAAAAAACCAACAAAAAACCAGGACTTCTGATAACGTTGCATGGGTTTACCCCAGGTACACTAGATGGTGTTGACTCCAGCCCCGAATCTGCCTTTCGCATCGACGCAACCAGGTATGCATATACAAATCGCGAGCCAGTATTAGAACAATGCACATTACCCCCAAAAGTCTTCCAGAATACCCCTGGTATATCCGCCTCTTTTTCTGGAAACAGCAACGGACCTATGGAAAAATCCTGGACCCCGGGCTCCTCTGGGGGCGTTCACCCCTGGTTTTTGCCGGTGTTGCACTGCTGTACGGAGCAATCAACCGCAAACGGTCTCCTATCGAACCCTCGCTGCGATCACTGCTGACCGTCTGCGTATCCCAGATCAATCATTGTGCCTTCTGTATAGACATCAATGCTGAAACCTTGCTCAAGAGGGGGGTATGCGAAGAGAAGGTAACCGCCCTGGCAACCTGGCGAGACAGTGATCTGTTCAGTAAGCGGGAACGAACAGCCCTGGCTTATGCTGAAGCGATTACCTTCACAGAAGGTGTGGTCACGGCTGAATTGATGAAACAGTTGAAAGCAGAGTTCAACGAAGATGCTATCGCCGAATTGACGGGACTGATTGCTTTTCAGAACCTTTCAAGCAAGTTTAACAGTGCCCTCGACGTGCCTCCCCAGGGATTCTGCCGGATTCTACCGCCAGCAAACAGAAACTGATGAGCTTGGGGCCGCGGAAAAAAACAGACTATCCTGTCCTGCTGGTCATTTGGCCCAGGTTATTCAGCTCATCCTGGGGCCTCACCCTTCGGGCTGGCGTGACAACCTGTTCCAGACAGACTTTTCCACGCCTTGAATCTGGACCACCCTCATACCGTCTGCCTAACCAGCCCCAGATACGAATTCACCTTTGGGCCAGCAGGGAGCAGAAATAGGTTCCCCCAGATTGGCTACAACCAAACGCTCCCGAGCTTCCAGCAGACGCCCCACCAGAGCCGGCTCGACTGCGGCATAAGCTGCTTCATCCTCCCTGCGCTTAACCACGATGCCCAGCAGTTCGGTAATGGCGTTGCCCACAGAATTTTGTGAGATGGTTACGATGAGACGACCGCTCTCGTCACGATACAGCAGCTGTTTGTATGCGGGGCGCCAACGAATCTGATTGGCAAACTGTGGATCCTGAATGACTTGTTCGCGCAAGTCTCGCGCTACCCGCTGAAAGCGGCTGCTTCCCAACAGTACATCGGCAATCTGGGAGGGAAAACTGGCATCCTGGGGGATCTTTGTTTCACCGGTGGCCACCAACGAGAAAAAACTGCGGTAAAAATCCAGAAAACCACGGAGTATCTGCTCGTACTCATACCAGAAGTATTGATCGCTGAGTTTTTCCGCACCGCCTTTGAGTTCCCAGCAAGGCAGCCCCTGGGGATAGCCGGTGAGTTCGAGGGATGACTCCTCGATGGGAATCGGGCTTAGCAACTGGAGGTCGAGCACTTCCAGAAATTCATGATAAACGTCGTTCAGCCGCCTGAGAAAGAGGCTGTTGTGCCCGCTGTCAGTCAGATTGGGATCGGCTGGGTTTGCTTCATCCGCGGCCGCCAGTTCCTCCATAGGAAACACCATGAAGTGATTATGAATCATGCGGATGCTCGGAACCCCGGGTTTGTTCAGTGGCCAGGTGGAATCGAGACTCGCCTCTCCGCAAAGCACCAGATGCCGCCGGGGGTCCGGGTATTTTTCCAGCATGTAGTCACAAAGCAGCTGGGTAATCCGATGCCACGCTTTCTTCTGCCGGCGCGTCATCTGATCCCGTCGCACCGGACGGCCCAGAGGATCGAGAATTCGTCTCGAAGTGTCCAGGATCACCGAAGTGTCAAACTCAACGCTGTGACCTATGAGCTTTCGATACATCAGTAAATCTTCCGGGGACCGCAAAAGACCGTTCTCCTCTGCCAGATTCTTTAAGTTGGCGGGACTGTTGAAGAACTCTACGGGGGCCATACCCTGGGGTATGCTCAGAGACATCCCAGGGCGTGGGGTGATAATCTCGCGGGGGGCCGGTTTCATAGCATAATCACCTGCCAGGACAGCAAAAGACCACTTATAAGTTTCTTATAATATACCTAAACTAGACCCTTTTGAACCAACTCGATTATCCGTTTAACTCATGGAGTTGCTGGATCTCCCCCGCCCATAAAGTATCATCCACCGTTTCCAATACCATGGGAATTTCCTCGAACCGCTCATCGTTCATGATATAACGGAACACCTCCCAACCCAGCTTTCCCTTGCCCAGGCTTTCATGACGATCCACCCGGGAACCAAGATCCGGTTTCGAATCGTTGAGGTGCATGCCCCGCAGATAGCGGAAACCCACGATCTGCTCAAAGGTTTCGAAAACGGACTCGCACTGTTCCCGGGTGCGCAAGTCATACCCCGAAGTGAAGGTATGGCAGGTATCCAGGCAGACCCCTACCCGGGATTTATCCTCCACCTTATCTATGATCATCGCCAGATGCTCGAAACGATAACCCAGATTGGTGCCCTGCCCTGCAGTATTTTCAATCACCGCCGTGACGCCTCGGGTTTGATCCAGGGCCTGATTGATCGAATCGGACACCAGTGCCAGACTCTCTTCTTCCGGGATTTTTTTAAGATGGCTGCCCGGATGAAAATTGAGCAATGCCAGGCCCAGTTGCTGACAACGCAACATTTCATCGACAAAAGCGTCCCGGGATTTTTGTAAGGCTTCCGGCTCCGGATGGCCCAGATTGATCAGGTAGCTGTCATGGGGCAGTACATGACAGGCATGGATACCGGTTTCAGCCAGGTTTTCCTGAAACGCCTCTATGGCTTCCGGAGCCAGAGGCCTGGAACGCCACTGGCGCTGGTTTTTCGTAAACATGGCAAACGCGGTCGCACCCAGACGGGCTGCGTTCAGCGGGGCATTCTGCACCCCTCCGGCAATACTGACATGAGCACCAACCCTTTTCACAGGACAACACCCTGATCAGGGTTGAGACACGATGGAGATAACATGGCCTTGGATTCCACTCCCGTCTGGAAAAGTCACCTGTAAAAAGAGACTGGCAATGTCCACCAGACTCCAGGCATCAAGCTGGAGACCCTGGAACGTGCAACAACCTGTCTTTAAAAATTGGCCAGAAAAAAAGGAATCAACACCGCATTAACCAGGTCAATGAAAAACGCGGCTACCAGCGGAACAATAATGAAAGCAAGATGGGATGCTCCGAAACGCTGGGTGACTGCCGACATGTTGGCCATTGCTGTCGGGGTGGAACCTAGTGAAATACCACCAAATCCCGAGCAGACCACAGCCGCATCGTAATTGCGCCCCATAGCCGGAAATACCACAAATATATTGATGATCACAGCGAGTAGAAACTGGGCTCCGAGAATCGTGAATACCGGTATTGCCAGATCTATCAGGGTCCACAGCTGCATACTCATCAACGACATCGCCAGGAAGGTGCCCAGGGCAATATCGGCAATCAGGGCGATGGCGGGTTTCCGGCTGGGCCAACTGGTCCCTGTTATCCGTTTGGCATTTTTGGGCATCAGATTGGTCAGCAGAATACCCGCAAACAGACAAGTGACGAAAAGTGGCAGCTTCAGCCCCAGTTCCTCGAGTCCCTCATTGAGCAGCAAACCCAAAATAGCACAGACATGAATCGCGAGAATGGCATCCAGGAAATCCAGATAACCGATACGCTGATTATGCTCTGACTCAGAAACCCCTACATCCTGGACTTCTACTTTGGTCGGTTTCAGGTCATGTCGATTGATCAGAAACTTGGCGATAGGCCCCCCCATGAGACTCGCCAGAATCAATCCGAAAGTCGCACAGGCGATACCCAGTTCCACCGCATTGGTGATACCGAAATCCTCGGCAATTCTGGGTGCCCAGGCAATCGCCGTACCATGTCCGCCAATCAGTGAAACCGAGCCCCCGAGAAGACCAACCGGAGTGGGCAAACCAAACAGTGCAGCCACCGATATACCGGTCACGTTCTGCAAAACCATGAACACGATGGTGATAGTCAACAGTACCACCAGCGGCTTGCCTCCGGCGAGTAGATCCTTAAAACTCGCATTGATACCGATGGTGGTGAAAAAATAGACCAGCAGAACATCCCGGGCAGCCAGTTCGAACTCCACTGCAACGCCGGATACCGCATAAACCAGGCCAAACAGGATAGAGAACAGAAGCCCCCCGGTCACCGGTTCAGGAATGCTGAACTCACGTAGGAAAGGGGTGGCTTCGTTTAATCGCTTACCGACGAAAAGCACCACGATACCGAGTGTTACCGCCAGAAAGGAGTCTACGTGAAGGATTCCGTTTTCGAAATTCATAATACTGATCTCCAGGGCGAGTCTGATTCGTTTGCCGGTGAGGTATAAATCCGCACCGGTGCATTCTACTGAGAAACACCTTCAGGGTAAAAAATTCAGGAGAGGCATGATCACCGCGCAATCATTTTCACAATCTCACCTCTCAGCAGGGATGGCAAACAATTAGAACATCGGGGGTAACTGCTCACCCCCCAGAGATTACCCCCCATGGGCGATCTGTGGAGGAAGTGTCTTTGGCATGGATGCCAAAGCCAAGCCTACATGGAGGGTTTTACGGCGTCTTCCGCAACAGATTGTCCGTGGGGGGTGAGTAGCTACCATCGGGGATTATCAAAAATTCAACAGCCTCGGACAACACGCCACTGCTGGGCCTGGGCAGTCAGTCCGGCATGCAGACGCCAAACACCACGAAGGCAGTTTCACCTCTGGACTGGGTGACGACAAACTTTCCTGTTTCTTTGCTGATGGTTGCGCTCCAGGGCACGCGATTATCCACACCCTGTAACAGCACCCTGTCAACCAGATCGATACGATTGCCAATCTGGCTTTGTTTACCGCTTCCCGGTGGCCACAGAGCATCGACCTGCCCTTGTTCCAGACCCACCCGAATGAAACGCGGTACGCTGTTCACCTCCGGCAGATTAATCGAGCAGTCATCAAACTCAGTGCACTCTACGGATTCGGATGTAGCACAAAGCAATCTCGTGGCCCCATCAATCGGATACCGATCTGCCCAGGAAGGAACAGAAACCAGCAGACCTGATAAAAACAGTGGCAATTGAATCTTTCTCATCGGTATTGGCTCCTCAACCTATCTGACGGTGTATCCGCGGCCTTCGAGACAAGCCGAATAGGCCCTGTTGTATTCACTCTGGCGTGAACGGTCGACGGCTGAGGCCTGTTCGGTGAGCGTGTGACGCAGGGC
>JAAELC010000524.1 GCA_024227135.1 Gammaproteobacteria bacterium | reverse complement strand
CCTGTGTGGGGCTGGGCTGACCCGGGAGAGCCGGTTGAGGTCGCGGGGAGCTGGGGGGCGAAATCCACGGTAAAGACGGGTCAGGACGGGCGGTGGATGGTTCATCTCAAAACACCGAAAGCGGGTGGGCCGTACACGCTTACCATCAAAGGCAAAACCACGATGGTTATAAACGATGTTTTGTCCGGCGATGTGTGGCTCTGTACCGGGCAATCCAATATGGCCTGGCCGGTTGAGAAAACCACCGATGCCGAGTCCGCGATCAAAACCGCTAATTTCCCTCAGATCCGTAAATTCTCAAACAGAATTATGCCGGTGATGGAGGTGCCTGAAGATCTGGATTCGAGAAGCGAGTGGGTTGCCTGTTCACCGGAGACGGCGGGCAAATTCTCCGGGACCGCATTTTTCACCACCCGGGAGCTTCACCAGGCGTTGCAGGTTCCCATCGGGATCATCATGGCGGCCAGCGGGGGAACGCTTATTGAATCCTATATCTCGGATGAGTTTCTTGAAGAAGATGTGATGGCGAATCGTATGATTGAAAAAGCTAAAGCAAAGGCGGCCACATCCGACATAAAAGCGCGGGTGGATAAGAACTATCCCGGCGTGCTGTATCGCGGCAATATTGCCCCGCTGAAGTCCTATGCCATAAAGGGCGTGGTCTGGTATCAGGGAGAGAGCAATGCCTTTGAATTTCAACGGGCCGACTATTACCGGGTGCAGCTCCCGAATCTGATTCGCAGTTTCCGCAAGCAGTGGAACAATCCGAAGCTGCCGGTCTATTTTGTGCAGCTTCCGAATTTCAAAGAGCCTGCAGATGATCCGAATGCCAAGACCAGTGGATGGCCGCTGATCAGGGAGAGTTTCCTTGAGGTGGCCAACAGCGTTCCTGATTGCGGCATGATTGTTACGATTGACCTCGGGGAAACGAAGAATATTCATCCCTCAAACAAAACAGATGTCGGCAAGCGGATGGCATCGCTCATTCTCAACAAAACGTATGGGAAGAATACGCCGACTTCACCTCGTTTCATTAAGAGCGAGACGATGGGGGATCAGGTAATTGTTCACTTCGATTACGTGGGGTCCGGTCTGATGGCCAAAGGCGATGCACTCGAGTATTTCGCCATAGCGGGAGAGGATAAGACCTTTGTCTGGGCTGACGCGGTCATTGAAAAACGCAACGGCAAAGATGTGGTGGTCGTCAGCAGTCCTCAGATTAAAAACCCCGCTTCTGTTCGCTATGCATGGGCGATGAATCCAAACACCTGTAATCTTTACTCGAAAGAGGGATTCCCCGCATCACCATTCAGAACGGATGAGTGGGAGCTGTATACCAGGAAAAAGTGATCGAAAGGGGCGTGTTGATATGAAATATATGGCTCTTGCCCTGTTTTTGTGGGTGACTTATACCCGTCCCCAGCGGGGACAGCGCTGCATAGCTCAGGGTTTCAACCCTGAGAACAGTCCCCCAGTAATAAAAACCGCCCCGGAGTGGGCGGACGAATGCGATTGCTCAAAACGCCTTCGAGATGAATAATTCATCCATGTCATACACACACCTTTTATATCATACAGAGTTCGCCAGGGGCGCAATAGCGGCCGTGCTGCTGTGTTCGGCTTCCCTCGCGGCAGCAGCACCTGCGAGTCGACCCAATATCCTATTTCTCCCGGTGGATGACCTGAAGCCAGTGCTTGGCTGTTATGGGGATCGGGTGGTGAAGACACCAAACATTGACAGGTTGGCGGCACGGGGCACTCTGTTTGCAAACAACGCCTGCCAGCAGGCCATATGCGGACCTTCCAGGGTCAGCCTGCTGACCGGGCTTTACCCGGATACAACCAGAATCTACAGCATGGCAGAAGAGAAGAAGATGCGCGCCGTCAACCCCGACCTGTTGACCTTGCCCGAGTATTTCAAACGTAATGGCTACACAACAACGGGCTATGGCAAGACCTTCGACTCAAGAAATACTGACAAGGGTCAAGATAGCCAATCATGGAGTATTCCTCACATCAGCCATCCAGCGAGCGCGCACTATTTTCGTGGAAACAGAGCGAGATACAGGGATCCAGTCACAGCTGAGCTGTTTATGAAATACTCCAAGCTGCCTCAGCATGAGCAGTCCGCGTTCAAGGAAGCCTACAACTGTCTTCCCGCTACCGAATGCACCGATGCCGACCTGCCCGATGATGCATACAAAGACGGTGTCCTGGCCAAGCTGGGCTGTGCTCGACTTGAAGAATTGGCTAAAGCTAAGAAGCCATTCTTCCTGAGTGTAGGGTTTGCAAAGCCGCACTTACCCTTTGTAGCGCCAAAGAAATACTGGGACCTCTATAAGCGGAGCGATTTCAAGCTGGCCGCGTTTCAAGGTCATCCGCGGAATGCGCCCTACTGGTCACGTCATGGGAACGGTG
>JAAELC010000523.1 GCA_024227135.1 Gammaproteobacteria bacterium | reverse complement strand
CTATCGTTCATTTGACGATCTATCTCAACTATTCGAAAGGGCGCAAATTGAGTATTCACCGGAGTTCTTTGCCAGCGAGACCAATGACAAATTTCTGGTAGACCTGCAGGTGAACACAGAAATCGAGACGAGGCGACTGCTATACGTCGCAATGACCAGGCCGAGAGATAAGCTGATTCTGGAATGGCCGTCGTACCTGGAAGGAAAAGACAGCCATACCTACTGGTCGAACCTGGTAGAGCAAACGGGGCTTATGTTAGATGGCGAGACCCTGGTGACCGGTGAAAAAACGTTTCCGTGTAAGATTACGAAAGGGAATAGCGAGTTTCCTAGAGACTTTAACCCAGAGGATATGCCCACACCGAAAAATCTACCCGCAACCGGTCGTCGTGCGATACAGGCAGAAGTGGTACCCGGCTCGCTGACACCGGACAGCGTAACACCCTCAGGGCTGGTTGTAGAAGGAGTGACCGAAACAGATTCAGGTGCTGAGATATTTCAATACAGTAGCGGGCTAGAGATTAATTTGGATATGGCCGCCACCGAGTTGGGAACATTTCTTCACCGTTGCTTTGAAGTGGTTGGAGTGAACCCTTCTTTGATGGATAAACTATTAGCCGTGACCGGAATTGATCTGGAGGAAAAGAACCGAGAGTCGATTTTGAGTGATGTGGGCGGTTTTGAGACCTGGCTG
>JAAELC010000522.1 GCA_024227135.1 Gammaproteobacteria bacterium | reverse complement strand
GGTATCCCCGGCACAAGCTTTATATCCGTCCGGAGATGTGGGGTTATCCATAATGATGTTGTTCTGGTTGCTGTCGCGATACAATTTCCAAACGTACTCTACGCTGCTGCCCGGGGTGGGAACGATCATTCGGACTTGCACATCATAGTACCAACTGGTTTCGACACCAAGGGGGTCGAGCTTTCCAAGATCGATTTGGAACAGGTCTCTATCTCCCTGGTAATCAATATAGCCGGCGATCCATGGAAAGGTGATGGTTGTGGTGGTGAAGCCGGGGGTGGTTGACGTTGAAATTCCCGGCGTACCGATAGTTCTAAAATCGAGCCATGTGGTGTTTGCCTTGAAGGTGGGTTGGACGCTGGAAAATACTTCCAATTCAACATCCACCGCACCATTCGGTTCCTCATCCGTTTCGCTGTAATAGCGCAGTGTTGCGCCCGAAGGTATTTGACTGATAGAGGCTACTGAATCGGGAATGGATGTGATATCAGCAGTTATCTGATAGGGAACGCTGCTGCCT
>JAAELC010000521.1 GCA_024227135.1 Gammaproteobacteria bacterium | reverse complement strand
TTTACGCCCGGCACCGGAAAGGCAAACGACGCCTTACCGGCACCGGGCTTGATCACCCCCCATCCCCCTCAAAGGGGCTTTAGGCGGCCAAGTAACATAACGCGGGATTATGCGTAGGCCTCCTGCCTGCAGGGGCGGGCTGCCAGGCGTCCTGCCCGGCCAACACCAGCCCGCCCACGTGTCAGTGCCCGGCGGACTACAGCCGCTGCGCGTCTTCCGCTTCCGCCGGTCACTGCCACCCCTCAATCATGTGGCTCCGGTGAATAAGTCTTCCTACACATGCTGTCAGGTTAGCACCGTGCTCGACTCGTCAAGGGTATATAAACGGCGCAAAAACCGCGCCGCCCTTGACGAGCCTGCGCGCGGTGCTGGTCGGTCTGCATGTCCAGAAAGCCTTTCTAGGCTGTAACCAGCCAGAGGAGAAAACACCATGAGCAAGCGTATCGTCATCGACCTGCCAGACGAGTTCATCGCGTTATGCAAGGAGGACGAGATCGAGCCGGAAACAGTCCTCCGGAGCTTCATCGCTGACCTGTGTGAGATCATCAGTTGGCAAAGTGATCCACGTACCGACGGCTACAACAGCAACGGCAGCGATGAACGGATGATGGCCCGCAAATACTACGAGCGGGTCGGCTACCCGTACTGGAAGCAGTACCGGTAACCGCCAGGGCTGGGGGCAAAACTACCGCTCCCGGCTCTCGCCCCTTACCTACATTCCTGTAGGCAATCTCCGGCTCTTTAGCTGCCTGCCAGCGCCGCAGAAGGGCAGCTAAAAGGAAAAAGCCCTTCTCCATCATCCACCCCGGGCGCAAAATCCCACCTCATGCGCTTCTGGAAACTGATCACCCACCTCCTGTTAACCGTGTTGCTGGCCCTCGGGGCCAGCGGCACGGTTAACGCCAAAGTCGCGTCGGGGGATCAAAATTTACTCTGGGCCGGGCATCAGGCCGATGGCGTCTTTAACTGGCTGACGCATCAGGGAAAATCCGCGCGTAGTACGAGGGGGCCGCCGGGCTCCCCTGTTGCCACAAAGAGTGGAAGCACAACTTTATACCGCGCTGTATCTAAAGCCGAATTGGATGATATAGCGGCTAACGGATTGAGAACAACTCCAGGAGGGTATGAAACAGGGAAACTGTTTGCTACGAGCCTCGACGACGCGGCTAAATTTGGCAAAAACAACTTTAAGTTAGATGGTATTTCAAATCATTTGATTAAGGTTGATGTTCCCAATAGCGTGATGAAGGGAGCTACAAACTTTATGGCTGATGGTATGAAGGCCGTGTCTATTCCTGCGAATCAACTAAAGTAAGCCTGGTTCAACACCATTTAACTACAGTCCGTTGGTTAAATGATAATCCGGGTAAGAGCACATATAAAGCTTTATATAGGCGCTGGCAAAAGGAGAACACCTTTTACTAGCGGCTATAGACCATTGTTTGATGTTCTAGAAGATACAAAAACATCTGGAATGATTACCTTGCTTGACAGGGATGATTTTGGCCCTGGGGATGAAGGAGTGGTTGAAATAAAATTTATCAACGCAAACTGCGAAGAAGGAACAAGATTCCACATTTATGAAAGTGTAGAGCCGCTAGGTGAGGGATTTGTTTTGGAATTGTTGGAAACTTCAAGCTGAATCAATTCCCTCGATCCTGATCATCTTGCCAACCCGCTGGAAATCCTTGACGTTGTGGGTCAGCAGCGAGGGAATGCCATAAGCCAGCATGGTGGCCACGATATTGGCATCGTGAACCTGCTTGCCGCCGATCTGGAAATTCCCCATCAACTTAACGAGTTGACCGGTAACAGCGGTGGTATCGTCCGCCACCTGAAACCGCTCGATGAACTGATCGACCTGTTCGATTACCGTGTTCTTGGGTAAGTTCTCAAAGGCTTGGGGCCGGGTCATGGTGACCAGGTATTCACGGATGACCTGACGACTGATCCAGATTGTCCGGCCAGCTTGGTGAGCGGCGTTGACCACCGCCAGCGCCTGTTCATGAAACGGCGTTTCGATGACGTTGGCGTAGACCAGGACGTTGGTATCGACGAATAGCGCCTTATCGTCCATCGTCGCCATACATATCCTCGCGACGTAGGCTTAAATCCTCGGGCCACTTGCCCACGCTGATCACGGGAAAATCCAACGGCTTGCGCCGGGTTGGTTGTTTGGTCTGCGCCCGCTGCTTCAGGAAATCCACGAAATCTTCCACCTCGGCGATCCGTTCAGCCGGTAGCGACTGAATCTTCTCCACTAGGTGCTCCATAGGCTGGGTCTGAATGCTCATGCTTTGTTTCCTCCGTTACCCGATGGCGGCCTTGGGGCCGGTCAATTCGCGGAAACGGTGCTTGAGGATCACCAAATCCAGAATCTCCTTAGCCAAGTTCTTCTCCTGATCCGTCAGGGTATCTACCTCCTCGAAGCGGCGTAGTAACTCCCGGTCCTGGATGTTCAGGGAGGCGGGTTGTCCCTTGGCCTCGAAGGCCAAGTAATCCAGTGTCACATTGAATACTTCCGCTAGCTTGATCAGCACCTCGGTGGACGGCAGGTTCACGCCTCGCTCGTAGGCGGAGACCTGTTTCTGGTGCACGCTCAGCTGTTCGCCCAGTTCGGCCTGGGACCAATGTCGCTCTTGCCGGAGCTTGCGGATACGGTCGGAAATCGCCATGGGCCTACCCTTGATGTCCTGAAAGTCGTTTCTACAGGGTAAGTTAGCCAATTTGCTCTCCTTTATCCAGATTGCTTATAGCATATCCATTGACTATAGTCGTTTGCAAGGTATACATTAAACGCCATACACGACAAACTTTTTTTTCAGGATTTGCCCATGGCCCGCATCCCAAACGCAGAACTCGACCGCCTCAAGCGCGAAGTCTCCCTGGTGCGCCTGGTGGAATCCTCCGGCATCGAGCTGAAAAAACACGGCAAGGACTACCTGGGGCTGTGTCCGTTCCACGACGACAAGGAACCGTCCCTGGTCGTCAGCCCGGACAAGAACCTGTGGCACTGCCTGGGTGCCTGTGATGAGGGCGGCGACGTGATCCAATGGGTGATGAAGCGCCAGGGTGTGAGCTTCCGTCATGCGGTGGATCTGCTGCGGGAAGGGGATGCGGCGCTGTCGGTGCCGGCCTCGCCGGTAACTCGCAATACCACGAACAAACACCCAACCCCTTTAGCTGCCAACCCCGACGACCAGAGACAGCTTGCCGCCGTCATCGACTACTACCACGAGACCCTGAAACAAAGCCCTGAAGCGCTGGACTACCTTAAAAGCCGTGGTCTGGATCATCACGAACTGATCGGACGCTTCAAGCTGGGCTATGCCAACCGGACCTTGGGCTACCGCCTGCCGGAGAAAAACCGCAAGGCCGGGGCCGAGGTGAGAGGGCAGCTCCAGAATATCGGCATCCTTCGCCAGTCTGGCCACGAGCACTTTACCGGCTCGTTGGTGATCCCAGTCATCAATCCCGAAGGCGTAATCACCGAGGTCTACGGCAGGAAACTCCTGGGCAAGAAACTGAGAAAAGGCACGCCGCAGCATCTCTATCTACCGGGTCCCCATGCCGGGGTGTTCAACGAAGAAGCCTTGACTGCATCGGATGAAATCATCCTGTGCGAATCCCTGATCGATGCCTTGACCTTCTGGGTTGCCGGATACAGGAACGTCACCGCCAGCTACGGCACATCCGGTTTTACCAATAACCACCTGACCACGTTCCAGCGTCACCAAGTCAAGCGGGTACTGATCGCCTATGACCGGGACGAAGCCGGAAACAATGCCGCTGATGCCCTGGCGGAAAAACTTACTGCCGAGGGTATCGACTGCTTCCGCGTGCAGTTCCCAAAAGGCATGGATGCCAATGAATACGCGCAGCAGGTGCAACCGGCGGCGAAGTCGTTGGGCTTGGTGCTGAGATCGGCGGAATGGATGGGAAAAGGCGAAGCGCCAACGCCTAACACTGGCTGTGCCAGTGATGAGCTGATCGACACGGAAACCGGCGAAGTCCTTACGGTACCGGAACGATCCGCCGAACCGGAATCCATCCCTCCTTTAGTCGCTCCCGGCATCCAGCCTCCCGCGACACTTGCACATCCCTGTGCATCGGCTGCTGAAGAAGTGGCTAAAAGTGAAATACCGGAACCGACCGAGGCCAGCCCGCAACCCAAACCCGCCGATGAAATCCAAGCCGACATCTCCGAACACGAGATCAACATGACCTTCGGCGACCGACAATACCGTATCCGGGACTTACAGAAAAACCTCAGCTTCGAGGTGCTGAAGGTGAACGTGTTGGTCAGGCGAGGGGAAGCCTTCCACGTCGATATCTTGGAGCTGTACAACGCCAAACAACGCGCGGCCTACATCAAGGCAGCAGGTATCGAGCTGGGCCTGAAGGAGGCGAGATCACCATTGCATCAACCGGCAAGGACGACACATCCGGCGACCTGGTAACTAAGGAATACCGGGTCGAAGGCCCGGTGATGCTGTTCCTGACCACCACGGCCATCGACATCGATGAAGAGCTGATGAATCGCTGCCTGGTGCTCAGTGTGAATGAGAGCCGCAACCAGACCCAGGCGATCCACACCATGCAGCGCCGGCAACAGACCTTGAAAGGACTGCTGGCAGCCGAGGACAAAAAGCGAATCATCGAGACCCATCGAAATGCCCAACGGCTCATCAAGCCACTACTGGTAGCCAACCCCTACGCGGAAAAACTCAGCTTCATCAATGACAAGACCCGCACCCGAAGAGATCACCTCAAATACCTGACCCTGATCCGATCCATTGCACTGCTGCACCAGTACCAGCGGGAACGCAAAACCATCAATCACAACGGCCAGGCTATCGAATACATCGAGGCCACCTTGGCCGACATCGAGATGGCCAACCACCATTAGCGAGTTCTGGCACCGCTGCCACCGGATGCGATTTCCCTTACCGCAAAAGCAGCCGATTTCAGCCTCAGCCTTTACTGAAGCGCGGAAAAAGCTCGATGAAAACATCTTCAACGTACTCAACCAACGCATCATTGATGCCTGTGATGAGGATGATAGCGCACGCTACCGCTGGTTCAATCACCGATTGTTTGCAGTCGATGGTTCTAAACTCAACCTGCCACGGGAACTCATCCATT
>JAAELC010000520.1 GCA_024227135.1 Gammaproteobacteria bacterium | reverse complement strand
TGCAGAATTGCCACCGACAAGACATTTCGTCTCGGGATGCGCCTACAGACGTATGTTCAGGGTCACTGGATCACTGATGTAGGAGTGGTACCGGAACAGCCGACCCAGGAAAGATGCATTCGTGAGATACACCCTCTCAACAGTGGGGGTTGACACCGCGAGGAACAAGAAATGGATCATGGACTGCACGGATTGGGCGTTGCAGAAATAGGACATGTACTTGAATTTCCGGTGTAGACTGTCCAGTCGCTGGACGTCCAGGAGGTTCATACATATGTAACTAACATGCCCATCGATGAGTCCAAGACTCCGGATGTGCCTGAGCCGCTCTTGTCCTTTTTTCACTCGGTAGGCATCCTTTTCTATGGCAACGCTGTCGAGCCCGCGGGCACTGGCGATCATTGACATCGCGCCTCGACCTGCTCCGGCATCGAATAAGGCTGCCCCTCGGTCTCCTTCTTCACATAGCAAGCAGACCACCCTAGCGAGACTCAGGGGTGTCGATTCAAGCATGGACCCGTCTGAGTCGGTCACCCCGTCTACAAACCCGGGTTGTGGCTTGTTCAGTTGGTCGATCACACGCTGAACACGTCCGGCACTACTGCCGGTGAGGCCCTTCCTCACAAATTGCACCCTTTCGGAATCCATCGGGATATCGGATGTGGTCTGTGGACGTACCCCCCCCCCCCC
>JAAELC010000519.1 GCA_024227135.1 Gammaproteobacteria bacterium | reverse complement strand
TCCCCCTCCTCCCCCACGCAAGTAAATCTACACGTTCACAGGAAAGAACCGGGATGCCGATCAAATCCGAAAGGGTGCAATTCGTGAGAAAGGGGATCACCGGCCCCAGTGCCGGGCGTGTTCAGCGTGTGATCGACCACCTGAACAAACCACAGCCCGGGTTTGTTGACGGGGTGACCGACTCAGGCGGGTCCATGCTTGAATCGACACCCCTTAGTCTCGCTAGAGTGGTCTGTTTGCTATGCGAAGATGGAGACCGTGGGGCAGCCTTGTTCGATGCCGGAGCAGGTCGAGGCGCGATGTCAATGATCGCCAGCACCCGCGGGATCGACAGCGTTGCCATAGAACAGAATGCCTACAGAGTGACAAAAGGACAAGAGCGGCTCATGCAGCTCCGGAGTCTTGGACTCATTGATGGGGATGTTAGTTACATCTGTATGGACCTACTAGACGTCAAGCGACTGGACAGTCTACACCGGAACGTCAAGTACATGTCCTATTTTTGCAACGCCCAATCTGTCCAGTCCATCATCCAAGTCCTTTTCCTCGCCGTGTCAACCCCCAGTGTTGAGAGGATTTATCTCACGAATGCATCTTTCCTGTATCAGCTACTCCGGTACCCCTCCTACTCCAGTGATCCAGTGACCCTGAACATACGTCTGTAGGCGCATCCCGAGACGAAATGTCTTGTCGGTGGCAATTCTGCAAGGTAGATGCTCAGAAACACGCTACACCGGCCATGTCTATCTGATCGACGAC
>JAAELC010000518.1 GCA_024227135.1 Gammaproteobacteria bacterium | reverse complement strand
TCTCCTCTGCCACCCACGCTTTGCCTTTGGTATCTTTGTCACTCCGATAAAGATGAATGATATCAACAGCCATGTGCCGCGCGTTGCTGTACCCGGTAGCCACTGCCTGCACGACCGGCCCCATGTCGCCGATTTCCACGTACTGGCTGAACGCCCGGCGAAACTCGGGGAAGAGCTCCCGGCCCAGACCATCCAGGAACGCGGCATAGAGTGACAGGGAGACTGTCTGGCCGGATTCTATCAGGTGATGCAGCGTCCCCTGTGAAGACGTATCGGCCAGCAGGTCTTTTACCGCCCGCACAAGAAGTTCCACCGGGGTATGGGGATAATCCGCAATCATTTCCCGCCAGGTCTCCCGGTCGAACACCTCGTCTGTTGCTTCACCAACTTCATGATGGATATAGGTCTCAACCTGGGCTTCAAACAGTTTGGGCAGCGCCCGGCGCAAAGCATCCGGGTCGTTTTCCGTCACGTTAATTTGCGTAAGGGCGTACTGCAGGTAGGGTTTGCCGGATTTTTTAAGGTATTGGATCTGGTCCCACAGGTACATCTGAGCCGCCTCAGTGCGCAGGACGATGACACCCTCGCGGGACATGGCCGGCAAGGTCAGCAGATCCCGGGCCAGTTCCTCTCCCAGGTGGAGCACGCACTTTCCCGCGACCTTTTGTTCCCGGGTTATCCGGGCCAGGAAAAAGGTAGGTTTCAGGCTGTAGGCATAGCCAGCCCCGTAGAAAAGGCCATACGCTTCCAGGTCCCGGTTGATACCGGCAGTATCAAAAGCATCGTAACGGGTGCCTGCAACTTCCACGGACTGGTAGAGCGACTCCCTAACGTCATCCCAGACATCCTCCCGCCGGCCGATCCAGTCCAGAATATCTTCCTCTGCTTTCTCTTTCCAGGGCGGCAGACGCTTTTCCCACTTGTAGAGGTCCCGCATCCGCAGAGCCAAACCACAGATTGAAAAAACCCCGGCATGGATCGCATCGGAGATGTCGCAGTTGGCCTGGACCTGGGCAGCCAGATCTTCTACCGCTATCATCGGCGGTGGTGCTGCGTTCTGTTTGCTTTCATCCATGGAATCTGGGTCCGTGGTTAAAAGGTATGGGAGAGGCTATACCGCCTGTCGGTTTCAATCATTCTATAGGTAAGCATAAGCAGTTCCACCCAATTGTCCATACATGCATAGGTAATGGCCCGACCAGCAGAAACTCAAATGCCGGATCAGATTTAACTGATCCCGGCATTCTGATTCTACATGGTCCCGATACCGATCTTGGACCTAAACTTTCATGAAATCCGAAAATTGAGTAATTGAATTGGGAAACAACTCTTCTGCCTTTCTACTCGGTGCCGGCGCGATATTTAAGTTGCATCCCTTTTATAAAACTCCGCAGGATTTGATCTTTGCAGTCACGGTAGTGTTTATGATCCGGCCTGCGGAAAAACGCACTTAATTCGTGTTTACTTATGAGCATACCAGCCAGAGCCAGAATCGCCAGTACATCTTCAGCTTTCAGGTTCAAGGCTATTTTTAATTTCCTGAAAATGATATTGTTCGTCAAACGCTTCTCCGGAACGGGTTGAGGTCCTTTCTTTTTGCCGCGTTTAGCATTGATCAATCCATTCAGGAATATCGCCAGCTGAGTGTCGCTACATTTTTGATACGCCGGGTCATCCTCTTTTTTTAACCACGCCCCGATCTGGTCCTGCGTGATCTGGTGATCAACCAAGCCAAAGATTGCCATCATTTTCGTATCACTAAAATCGAAGATATAGCGGATACG
>JAAELC010000517.1 GCA_024227135.1 Gammaproteobacteria bacterium | reverse complement strand
CCGTATGCTCATTCAAATACTCCCGATCCGCTAAATCCCTTTCGAATAGCTGTTGCATCATGGCGCAGGCCAGAGCACCGTCCGTACCCGGCCTGGGCATCAGATGGATGTCGGCTTTTTCCGCCGTCGGTGTCCGACAGGGATCGATAACCACCAGCTTCGCACCCCGGGCCTTCCGGGCTTTACTCACCAGCGTCATCAGGTTGACCTGGGTGGATACCGCATTGCATCCCCAGATGATGATCAGGTCGCTGTGCAGGATACTTCGTGGGTCGCTGCCACGCATGGCACCCGTGCCCGCCTCCCATCCGCTGTATCCGATACTGGTACAGATGGTCTTTTGCTGCCCGGAATAACCCATCACGTGGCGCAGGCGGTTGATACCGTCCCGGTGCAACTGCCCCATGGTACCCCCGTAGTAGTAGGGCCACACCGTTTCCGGGCCATACTCACTGGCTGCTCGCTCCAGGTTTCCCACCACTTCATCCAGCGCCTCGTCCCAGCTGAGCCTGACGAACTCCCCGGTACCCTTTGCACCGATACGTTTCAACGGCCAGTGCAGCCTGTCAGGATGATGGACACGCTCGGCATACCGGGAGACCTTGGCGCAGATGACACCCTGGGTATAGTCGTTCTCTTTCGCTCCCCTGACTTTTCCGATGGTATGGCTGTCCACGCGCTCCACTTCCAGGGCACAGGCTGAGGGGCAATCGTGAGAACACACAGAGGGAAGGTAGTCTGAACTGGTACTCATGAGTCTCCGAACGGATCAGTGCTGGCAGTTGCTGTCTATCTTAATCCCAAAACATCCTGGGAACACAGGGAACTTTCCAGCAATGGAAGGGCGCCTGGAAAGAGATATTCACGGTTTCGCAATTCCCTGCCCGATACCGGTTTTTTTGATAGCATATACCTGACGAAGTAGATTACCCGTCAAGCTTGCCGACTAACCAGTGAATGAGACCCTGTCGCGTTCACTGGTGGAACATCAACCGGTACACTAACGCCCCAGGGGTCGAACAGCGACTCTCCTGATGAGTTTCGGACGTCTATGTATCCAGAGTATTTCGGGTTGAAACGGCCGGTGTTTTCCATAACACCGGACCCCCACTACCTGTATCTCAGCCAGCAGCACCGCGACGCCCTGGCGCACCTGCTCTACGGAGTGCAGGACGGAGGGGGCTTCGTGCTGCTCACGGGTGAAGTGGGCACCGGAAAAACGACTATCTGCCGGGCTTTCCTGGAACAACTGCCCGATCATGTCGATGTCGCACTGGTCCTGAATCCTGCTCTCACCGCCCCGGAGCTGCTTCATACCGTCTGTGATGAGTTCAGAATCGATGTACCCGGGGACGAAGTGTCCATCAAGGTGCTGTCGAACCGACTGAACGAGTACCTGCTCAAATCCCATGCAGCTGGCAGGCGTCCGGTGCTGATGATCGACGAAGCGCAGAATCTGGCACCGGACGTGCTGGAACAGATCCGGCTGCTGACCAATCTGGAGACCCACACCACTAAACTGCTGCAAGTTTTCCTGGTCGGTCAACCGGAACTCAGGGAGTTGCTGAAACACCAGGGATTACGTCAGCTTTCCCAGCGAATTACCGCACGTTTTCATCTGTTGCCCCTGTCACGGCAGGAAACCCGGGATTACATCCTCCATCGGCTTTCGGTGGCTGGTACAGGTCGACCGCTGTTCACCCGAGGCGCGATAAAAAGGATCTATCGGCTTACCGGCGGTATTCCCAGACTGATCAACATATTGTGTGAGCGCACCTTGCTGGGTGCATTTGCCACCGGAAAGTCAAAAGTAAACCGGGCCATTGTCAACCGGGCAAAACTTGAACTCGAGGGCGAACGGCTCCACTCCCGCCTGCCCTTCGTCGCAGTCACCGCCCTGGTTATGCTGGGTGTTGGTGCCATGATCGGCTGGCTGGTATACGACCGCAACATGCTGGAGAAATCGACTGCAGCCACTGGAATGGAGACATTGCAGGCAGGAGAAATAACCCGAGGCACAGAACCGGAAACTGCTACCGGGACCCCGGTCCCCGTTGAACCCGAAAATTCTCCACCAGACATCGTCCATGACCCGGTGCCCGGTTCGACAAATGAATCCATTGAGCCTGCGAAACCGGCTACTCTCCCTCCGGGTACCGGCAATGATTCCGCCGACATTGCCGTTGCCGCTGTCCCGGAAGAGCCCGACCTGATCGAACAGGCGGCAGCGTCCCTCCCCCCCGCCGACCAATCCCTCATGCCGGAATCGAACGTCGAAAAGGCCGTGGAGGACGATTTACCGGTTGAATCAGTAGAGGAACCGATAAACTCGGAGCCGAACCTGGTGCTCATGGACCGTTCCCTGGGGTTGAAGCAACTACTGAAGCGCTGGATTCCGGACTACCCGGACAAGCTGGACGCCAAGCCCTGTCTGCTTGCCATCGATAAGGGTCTGCGGTGCCGAAAAGAGACCGGAAACTGGGAGCGAATCCTTAAACTGGACCGACCCGTCATGCTGAGACTCAGTAATGAGTCCGGATACTATGGGTTTGGCCTGGTCCTCGGGCTGAATTCCCGGGAGGCACTGTTGGATCTGGCCGACGGAAAAACAGCGAGAGTGCCCCGATCACTTCTGGACCAACATTGGTCCGGTGAGTACGAGTTCCTGTGGCAACCACCCCCCGGTGGAAATGAGCTTATCTGGTCCCGGTCTCCCGAGCGTGACATACGCTGGCTGAGGCGTACTATGTCCCGAATACCGGGGTACTACCCCGGCAATCCCGATTCCGGAGACTTCGACGACGGATTACAGGCAGAACTCATGCGCTTTCAAAAACAGCAGGGCTTGAAAGCCGATGGCCTGGCAGGTCCTGAAACACTCATCGCTTTGATTGCCGCAGCCAGGCTTCCCGGTATTCCCCGTCTTGAAAGAATCCCCTTACCCTGATGTCTTACATCCTTGAAGCACTGAATAAATCCCAGAAAGAGAGAGACCTCGGGCGGGTACCCACCCTGGCGGATACGCCGCCTGCGCATACCCGGGGGGCGTGGTGGAGCAACACCGCTGTCATCGGTGCCCTGATGCTGGCCTTTTTAGCCGTATTGATTGCGCTCTATGCAGTCTTTGCTGAACAGCTCCATGGTTTTATCGCAGCGACTCCCGCCCGCCAATCTGTGCCGACCAGTGCGGTTGCCGTTGAGATAGAACCCGTAACTCCGCCACCTGCCAATGCAGCTGGCCCGGCACCAGCACCCACAGCGATTAATGACCAGGGGTACAGCCATGAAGACAGTCCCCCGAAAACCGAACCTGCCCTGTCCCGGGTTAATGATAAACCCGGGGCAGTCCCGGTGATCTCGTTACCGAAGGTGGAATTCCCGGAGCCCCCCGAACCTGCACCTGTAAAACCCACTGTATCCACTGCCATACCCACTCAGCGCAGGTTTCCGGGAGAATCTGAAGAATACAACCCGGAACCCACTCAGGCACCCTCCCCGGCCATGCCCGGCCCTTCGTTAAACTGGGAAGAAAAACAGCACACCGCAATTTCCGACCCCATGGAAGACCCCTCCCCGGTTGTTACCAAGACCGCCACGAAGCACCCACCCCCACAGATCGTGGAAAATCCATCATCGCTCCCAAGCGTACCAGTTCAGAAAATGGCCAGACGTCCGGGATCCGACCAGGACCTGCCCTATGAAATTTACCGCCGCCTGCCCGATCGTAAGGTCAGCGCGATGGCTTACTCCGAGATTCCGGAGCGGCGGTTCGTTATTGTCAACTCAGAGAAGCTGCTGGAAAAGGAGCGCACGGAACAGGGGCTGCTCGTGGAGGAGATCCTGGAAGATGGGGTGATATTTAATTTTGAGGGAAATCGTTTTTTCAGGCGACTGCTTCCCTGAATTTCCACGGAGTCGGATCTTACCGGCCAGGAGCACAGATGTGGACCATCGAACAACCGAACGGTGCTTTCCATACAGTGACATACTCTGCGGCTGGTCCGATATCCCAGTGATCCAGTCAAACACTACCTATTGCTCAGTTCCCGAGTACTCCATCAAGGTAATAACTCTGAATCCTGATTTATTACCCTGATGGAGTACTAGACCGCGAGCGGTGCCAATGCCCGCATCATCATAATGAACGCTGCCCAGGCTTCTGCTGCCGATGTAATACCAGCCAGTATTCCGGCCAATGCTGCTGCCAGGGCGGCAATCAGGTAGTACAGCAGTATGATGGCGACAATGCCCAGCGCGATAATCACAACGATGGAGAGGAACTTCTTGACCAGTTCTTCGACACAATCGGCCAGCCCTCCACCATTCAATCCCCCGGATATCAGATAGGCGCCTTCACCGGTGGTTTCATTTTGAAGAATATACCCAGCCCCGCTCCAGGGACCAATACTGATGTTCTCCTGAGGTGCCAGAACCGTCTGTCCTGCATTCAAGGCAGCTGCGATATTGCTTTCCACACTGGCATCCAGATTCAGCAGCGGAATTACCTGTGCTCGATTTGAGGGCGTAATTCTGTAAAGAGGAACTCCTTGTGCATTGGCGGCGGATAACAGTTTCATGGAATCAATGGCCTTGATCCGGGGGGTGCCGTCCACCGTTGTTTCAAACTGATCGAAAGTGGTTCCTTCCATGTAAGAACCATTAAAGCCGGCCTGTTTCACAAGTGCTGTACTTTCCTCAGGAGTCTTTCCGGCGGCACCAATGTATGACCATTTGACATCCATAAACTTGCTGGCGTAAACGCCCGTATTGGGTTGTCCAAAAAGATAGGTGACTGTCAATGGCGAACTGAACAATCCGACCGAGGGTAATCTGACTATATACCCCCCTGCTCCCTTCGCCGAAATCTCGTTGAGGAAATCGGTTTCTGTCCAGTAATGCAGATTGATTTGATGGAAATACTCAGCGGAATGGTCTACCGGATGGGAATCCAGTCGATGCTGCAATACCTCGGGCGAAAACCCGTTACCGGTCACACCCACGACGATCTCATCCCCGGCGATGACATTGTATGGCAAGGTGTTGGAACCATCCGGTCCCCTGAGCGTGACATCCAGGAAGTAGTCACGTCCCATACCGATGGCGTTTCCAGTGGCCACTACAGCATCATCCACCTTAATCTTTGGCGTCACGTTAATCGAAGGCAGGGGCAATGATGCTGAACCGCTGTCCCGCGCGGCCTGCAGGACCGCCTCGTCACCCGATGTGGCTGGATCAAAAGTCAGGCCCAGTCTTTGACTACCCAGTGAAGCCAGGCTGACAGTGGTGGTGAAATCGGGGGAACCCGCAGATCTGTACAAAGCGGATCTATAACCAGTGACCTCAACAGTATATCTGGTAGCTGCCGGTAATAAGGCAACGGACTGTGCGCTGGATTTCACCTCAAAAGGGACGGTGCCCGGCAGGGAGGGAAGATCCTTTTGATCAATTGACTTTCCTCCCAGTATGCCGGCAGGGGTCTTCTCGATCCCATTCACTTCCATATAGTCCAGGGCGCTTACAATCCAATCTTCCAGACCGCCAACCGTTGCCTGCTCGTCGATATCACTGAACTGACCCAGACTTTCATCAACGGTCAGAGAGCCCTGAATACTGTCAATGACAGGGTTCATGGGCATGTCGGAGACAAACGAGGAACCAGGAATGACATTGTATGTTTTATGGGACGCATCCATCTGAATCCAGGTATCACCCACTTTGTTGATCACCCCTCTGCTGGGGATCATATCCACATGGGCTTCTACCCAGACATGCTCCAGGTCGAATGAGACCGTTTGTCCGGTACCGTCGACAATGGCGACATTGGCGATACCACCTGAACCAAGGACCTGCTGTGCAAAATCGGCATCAGGCACTTCTCCGAGCCAGTTGATGACATCATCGACCGGCATGTTGATCGTACCCATCACATAGCGGGCCGGTACTCCTGCCGATCGCAGAAGCGCAATCAACAAGCTGGAGATATCAGTGGCGTTGCCCTTTTTCATTTCCAGGGTCAACTGAGAACCCTGTACTGATCCATAGGTCGGATTGAAATCGATATTGTTTCGCACCCAATTGAGTATCCTGAGCGGATTGTTATTCAGAGAAACAGCCAGATTTCGAATATCCTCTGTCAGCTGAACATCCTCGTTGGCTTCCAGATCCGCCGGTACAGCCGGTTCTCCGGCCTCCACCGGCGTGACAAAATAGTTCAGAACGGAATCGACAAAGCCTGTTGAGGTTTCCTCCAGCTGACTCGATGCGCTATTCCAATCGGATCGAGGCATTCGCCCGACAGGTTTCGACACTGCAAAGGGTAGTTTGTGGGTGCTGAAAGGTTGTTCCGGGCGCTGATCATGAGAGGTATTGAGTAGCTCAATGGCTGCTTCAATGGCTCGATTCTGGTTGGTGGGGTCGGCATCATGCTCCGCGCGATCCAGTTGCTTTTTCAACCATTCCCATTTTTCCAGGTAAAGGGTCTGGTGAGACTGGTATCGATCAAACTGTTCTTCAGCAATACTGCGACTGTTGAAATAGCCTTCCACGGTCGAAAAACCCGAGAGAATATCCCTATGATGATCGGCAAGTTCCTTCCTGATTCTCCTTATTTTGCTCGACCGTTCATGCTTACCGAGTGTCCTTCCATTGCTCAGTCTCCTGAGCTCAGATGCCAGTACCTGGTTTCCTATAACCGCTTTCCTTTCAAGATGGGTAGGATGCTGCGGTCGGGGAGAAGTGCGTTGAACAGCTGACCGTACGTTCCATAACCTCAGCTGTTCCATCGTTTGTGGGTGCAACTGAATACGCGGACTGTCAGCCATCATTTTCACAAATCCTGCGGGGTCCTTTTCAGCCATCAGCATCTTTGGCCATGCGTCTGCACCCACCGCCAACCAACCAAAGGGTATCAACAGGATTCGTGCAACAATTGCAATCACTCTTCGTCTGGATTCGTAGTAACTGTTCACGGGGTCGTTTCCGCTGGTGAGGGCTGCTGTACTCATGAGTTATAACCCGGATGACTGTGTAAAAATGCTGTCCTGCATGCTTCGGTCCACTCTGGAATTTCGATCATGGGATCAATCCAGACGTTTGGTAATGTCATTGACCGCTTTATCGATGACTGCCCGTTCCTTATGGGTGAAGATCTTCATACGGTCCTGTTGCCACTTCCACAGGGTTGAGTTCCTATCCATATCCGGTGTCAGAGCGAACTGGAGCGATTCGGCCAATTCAGGTGCTTCATTGACCCTTAGCGCAATTTTCAGCAACGCGGGCATATAGTAGGCGAAGGCCTCTGGAACGAGAAAAAAAATGAATGCCTGGGGATCCAGGTTACTGGCGGACAGTATTGACTCCCATCGGATGTCCTGCCAGCGTTTACCTCGAAAACAATCTGCCACCCAATTGTCTTCGCAGCTGTCATCGCCCACCGATTCCCGTGCGATATTTTGATCTCCTGGATAGGCTCGTTCCTTGAATGCGGATTCAATCTCCTGAATGAGTGCTTCAGCTTTCAGGTCATCCACGTCGTTGATTCCTAGGGGCATGGATCAGCACAACCTTCCGGTTCAGGTAGTGCTATCTTCCGATCACACCTTGCTATGGCGTTCCTGCGTTCTGCAACAGGCCCTGAATGCCTCCCATCATCAGCAAAAAAGCAGGCACCCACATGCTCACGAGCAGTGATACAGGATTCATTGAGCCCTCGCCTTCTTTGTAATTCCGTACAGCCCGATACACCCTGGCAAGACATGGGCTGATCACAGATACTGTGCATACTGGCATTCCTTGCGAGACACACTTCCACCGTACAGGCAGCTGGATTCAGGTTACTGCCTCTGCAACCTGTTTCCACTCCAACTGTTTCTGTCGCTACTGCACAAAGCATGACGAAGACTGTATACAGGGCCTGGTGGCCGGGTTGGTTCCTGAGCATGTTCATAATCACTGTGTAAAGGTACCTACTCACCCCCCCATGGGGGGTAATCTCTGGGGTATGGGCAGTTACGTGTAGAGATCATTTGTTCCGGCCATGGGGTGCCCATTGAATATTCACCCGGAGAATCACTTCGGCCGGGGTTCACCCGGAGATGACTGTTCCCTGTCATGAATCAACCGACCGATGCTGCTTACCGGTTACCGGTTCAAAGCCTCGACTGCTGACTTCATGGCCCAATTTCAATTCGAAATGTCATGACATTTTCCGTCAACGGCTCCAGTGGATTGGCATCACTATCCAAGAGTTCATAGACGACCTGAAATGTATAAATTCCCGGCACCGCAGTCGTATCAGCCGCTATTGTATAATCTACAGCGATTTCACCAGTAACAAAAATCTGGACATTCGTGGTGTTGAAGCTGACACCTTCCGGCAGATTGGTAATACTGGTAGTGTAAAACGCTATAGCGTACAACAGCTCTGTCGGTGCTGAGAAACTTCTGGTACCGCTTACACTTCCACCAACCGGCACGAAGTAGTCAACAGGATCATAGGTTACTGTGACAGCATCTCTGCTCGTGTTTCCCCTGTCGTCCAGGACGGTGGCTGTCAGATCCACCATACCCGTTGTTGTCAGTGGGACTGACGCTGAATAAGTATTGCCCGTTAACGTCGCCGGAACCCCGTTTACGTCCACCGAGAGGGGTTCGTTGCCGGAAACACTACCTGTCACCATCACCGGTGAAGTTGTGACGGTGGCACCGGCAATCGGTTCTTGAATACTGATACTGGTTTCAACATTCACCGGCAGGTCAAAACCTGCAAGCGGCACATGCATGTAGAGCGAATACGCGATATGTCTATCGATGGAAAAATCCATCCCGATGGGCAAACCACGATGATAACCCGCAGATTCAACGCGTCCACTTACAGGATTGTATCGTTGCAGGCCACCAACCACTGTTTCATCACCAATCAGATCGAGCAACTTGAATGCGGTGAGGTCCGATGGGGGATTGGGGATAGTGATCATATTGAGGCCACTGACCAGATCTATCACTGCTGGAGACACGGGCCTGCCAGAAAGTCCAAACGCGGCATTTCCGGAAACAGTAACATTGACGGTCTCCAAGCCGGAAATGCCGAAATTGATTCCCGCAAAACCTCCCCCTTCCTCTCGTCGAATGCTGTCGAACACTCCTGTATCAGTATTGAACTTCTGAAGCTCGATGGCGACGTCACCCAACAATGACAATAATCCTGTGGCATCCAGGTCATTAGCCGGGTCAATAGCAAAACCCACCCGGTTAAATACCGGCAGCAAGACAAACTCCTGCTCCGACAACGTAGAGTCAAGGGTGACATTGATGGTTCGACTCTCACCAGAAACACCACTGAGATTGACCGCTGCCACTTCTACACTGTTAAGTCCTTCAGCCAGAACCACACTAATGATGTATCTTCCTGTAGAACGATCATATTCTACACTTGACGAAGGGTGATTGACCCTGACCTCATGAGCGCCAACCGGTGCGAAACCGGTGATTTCGACTGTTCTCATGCCGGTACTGAAATTCTCACCCACCCCAGCGCCCCCATTGCTGATGATGCTGGGAGCCAGGGGTATACCGGATGCCAGAAGGGCATCCATCGCCCAGACCGATAGATAGGCATCGTTCTCCCAGCTGTGGTTGGCAAATCTCGTATTTTCCAGATAACCGATACTCTGGGGTGCTACCGCCTGAGTATCCAGGCCCAGTTCGCTCAGGGTTAACAACGCCACCGCCGTATCAAAAACCGTTGGGCCATCCTCATCGGAAAAACCACCGCCTGCACGCTCTTTGCCGAGAACAAATCCGGATCTGTCGGTACTATCCGGTACCTGCCGTCCCAAAGCCTTTGATGCCCAATAAGAGAAGTAGAGTCGGCTGACACCGTCCCGGGATTGGAACCCCCAGCCACCATCCCCGTTTTGCGCTTCCGACAGGTACTTGATGGCTGATGTTGAAGGATGACTATCTGCCAGAGGGGTACTGAAATTGACAGAATAGGAAATCGTGGAAGCAGCACCAGGTGCTGTAAACTTCAGATAGTTGATTCCGGGTTCCAAAGCGGGGAAACTCGAGCTATCCAGTCGAATGACTGTGTTTCCTGCGTTGATTAAAAAATAAGAACCCGCATAGCCCGGTTCTTCCCCCTCCTCGATACGCAGTTCGATTGGTTGACTGACAGCTTCAATCAGTATCTCCAATTCGATGGTATCTGCCGGTATCTGCCGGTATCTCCAGTGTGGCGATGTGGGACTCTCCCGGTGGGATATCGACTTGCCGTGCCACGATACCAACCGGTGCCCCCCACGCTTTCATTGCCAGAAGCGAAAACGCCGTATCCAGAACATTGCTGGAAAACCCGGCTTCTGCTCCGAAACCCCCGTCTGGATTCTGGGCATCGAGTACTTCTGATGACTGTTCAGGGAATTCTGAGATGAACAGACGCCTCGCTCGTCCTTCAACCGAGTCGACCTGTTCAGTCAGGAGAAAGGATTGAGCCCGGGAAAAGGTATCACTGTCTGGGAAACTGGTATACAGGCTTTGTGAAATACGGGAAGTCAGATGAAAGGTGGAGGCAATGGGGGCAACTACCTCAAAGGAGCCATCCCCCTTTTGCTGTAAAGCCAGGTAGTTGAAGGTCTGTTCAATCTCTGGTGAAACAGGGCGTTGAGCACCCGCCGCACCAGACACCAACAGTAAAAACAGAATGGCCGGTAGATAGCCCGGTTTCCAGAAGCAGGTAATAGATCCCTTTGCTACACCACTCTCTTTTCGTACGACTGATATGCTCAATGGCACCTCACAAAGGAGTTCCTGTCACAGACCACCCGGGATGAGCCACTAAAACCATTAAGGCGTGGGATTATGTATCCTGGAGGTGCTTCCTTATCTTCTGGTTCTGCTGATACATGCACCGGTAAGCAGTTGTTTGAAACCGAGTGATCAAGTATAGAAAATAACGGAATATAACTCAATCAGTATAGGGTTAAACCGACTATGCAGGAAATCTTCAGGCGAGTGCCCTTCACAGCATCCCCTCGACACTGATACAAGAAAAATTATTCTGAATATTGTCTGATCGGACAGCCCAGACAGCACTGTCACTCTGTCCAGGGTATATCGCAACAAGCGATAGCCGACGTTGTCAGTGAATGGCAGACTATGGCCAGCTTTTCTGCGGGTATTCCGAAGGTATTGGCATTTGTGGTCTTATTCACAATTCGGGATTCTGTGCCCCGCTATCAGGGTAAACCTGTTTACTCATCCTGATAACCGTTGGCATACCAAGCGGTACTCAAGTGGCAGATAAGCCACGGCACTGTCTACCGCACGCTCATATCAATGTATAGGGGCCGCGGCAAGAATAAAAAATCCCACCTTACTTTTCTTTTTGCTCATCTTCTGAGTTATGGCAAGGGTTACATAGAACGGCTATGCGCCCCTTTTGCATCCTCGACTTCGTGAAAGGTGCATCCATGCACCACTACTCATGCCCTGAACCTGAGTAAAAATCCGGCGTGATACCGGGATACTTGTTTCTTGCCGCAGCCCTGAACCGGCATACGTACATCTCCGGTATGTCTACTCTGTTTTATTTCAGTCTTCCCCTTCCCGGTATCTTGCATCATTCGGGTAGCTGTCGAATGCATCACCACAGCTCCTCCATTTTTCCAGCCAGGCGTCGGCCACCTTCCTCCCTTCCCTTCGGAGTTCCTCGAAGTGTTCCGGGTCCCGATCGAGTTTGGAGGTGGCGCGGAGTTTCCAGGCCGTCTCCCGCGTCATTTTGATGGTCCGGACTTCCACGACCCTTTTACTTTGGAAAAATGGATGAGAGGCTTTTGACTGGCCAATCCCTTTGTTGATCCTCAGTATGTGATCGAGTTCCTGATGTAATGAGATGTTCCCTGCCAGTTCGTTTTCCCGGTCTCTTATATCTTCCAGGCCTGGTAGCTTATCGGGCCTGCGCATTTCCTGAGGATTGATTCGTATCACCCAGATTTCGTGAGGCTTTTCCTCTTTTGAATTCCCATCCAGGAATTGCTTTACCGGTGGATTCTGGGAATACAACCCATCCCAATAGTAACCGTCCCGTTTTTCAATGCCGCCAGACGTACAAGTCGGGAATTCGGAGTTTTCGATACGTTCGGCTCTAAGTACTTCGGGAAGTGTACCGGAGGCTGCCACACCTTCCAGTGAAATGGGACGTCGCATCTGCCAGCGCAATACTTCATCCTTCTCATCAGAGAGAGACCGCAGTTTCATCTCCTCGAGGTTTCGGTCTGAATCGAACACTTCGAAATTGCCGCTGATGACTTCTATTGCACCTGCAAGGATCCGGCAATTCGCTTCAGCGACTTTCGGCCAGTCGATGTCCTGGAAGTGCGGACAAAGCGAATCAAGCAGTTCAGGGAAAGAGAGATATTGCTGGCGCGCTCCCAGAAGGGAGAGCGTAGCCTGACCTACGTCCCCATAGCCCAGATAGGGATTGGCATCGGGAAATGGAGCACCCTGTTCTTTGAGCATCATCAATGTACGCACAGTGGCGTTCTGCGATCTTTCGATCGGTGTACTCGCCCCAAAGGTCGTCCAGAGAAAATTCAGACGTTCAATGGCTTTCCCAGACGTTCCACAATCCCTGTCCACCCGGTTGGGCACCAGACCATACCAAGTGGCCAGCGCACAAAGCGCGCCCGCCGATGTTCCACTGATTGAGGTTATATCAAAGGTATCGCCACCATCGGCCTGACTATCCCATTCTTGTTTGATTTCCAGGATCCGGGTAAGAACACCCCAGGTGAAAACCGCGTGGGTACCTCCACCCTGGCAGGCTATCGCAATGTTTTTCTTTTCCATGGGTCCTCCGAAAACCAGTCCCGTCATGAGATTGCTAACCTGGGGCAATGATCCTTTGCCAAACCACTCCGTTTACCAGAAAATCATGGTCTATACTCACTCCGTTTCTGGTATTTCTTCCAGCATTCCATTGAGAATAAGCAGAACAACAACGCGTTCATCCACTGTAGGATTGGAACCCGCCTGGACTTCTGCGCCATCGTTCTTTCCATCCCCATCCGTATCAGGATTATCCAGTTCAGTACCATTCCGGTACTCATCCAGATTGCTTAAATCATCCTGGTCCGGATCCAGTGCGGCATCATTGAAATCCAATGGATCGAGCAATGCATTTGCCGATTCAAAGGAATCCGGAATCAGATCATTATCATCATCCGGGTCACAGATATCACCAAGGGCATCCGGGTCATTGTTCTCCTGGTTCGGGTTGTAATCATCCGGACAGTTGTCTTCGCTGTCCCTGTACCCGTCTCCGTCTTTATCGCTGGGAGTCAGGGCCACATCCAACCCAGTCCCCGGATTCCCCGCTCCGATCGTAATCGTCTGCGCATCCTCCAGACTGGCTGCATCAGAATACCATTCCTCCAGGTGAGAACCCGTCAGATCCCGGATGAGCAGACGATAAGCCCCATAGGGCAGGTTTTCGAACTGGTACTGACCGCTACCGTCACTCAAGGTATTGAAAGTGGGCAACCATGTGCCTGTTGCCTCGCTGTAGGCGATAACCATAATGCTGGGTAATACCACCGCACTGGTATCGGTTACGCTACCCGAAATCGAACTGCCCCGATTCAGTTCGACACTGAGATTCGTCACCGGGACCCCCGCCAGCACCTGGATATTCTGGGCTTGATCCAGACCGGGTACATCCTGATAGTACTCGAAAAGAAACTGTCCCCCCGGATCCAGGAAGCCCAGGCGGTAGGTTCCCACTGGCAGCCCCCGAACATTAAAACTTCCGGCTGAGTCACTGAAAACAGCTGCCTGCTCCGGCCAGGCTCCCTCCCCGTTGTCTTTATAGGCAATCACCCGCACACCGGTGATGGGGTTGTTCGATGTGTCATCGATCTGACCGGAAATGGATTCGGCAGAATCCAATTGAGCATCGATCTCCGCTGTCGGCTGTCCCGCACTGAGCACAATGTCCTGGGCACCGTCCAACTGAAGGGCATCCAGATTCCACTCACTGGCGTAGGCACCTGTTGTGTCCCGCAAAAGTAACCGATAGGTGCCTTCCGACAAACCCTCGAGTCGATAGTTGCCTGCACTATCAGTGGAGTCTGAACCAGCCACCTGCCAGCCAGATCCGCCTAAAAGATAGGCGCTGACGAAAACACCGGCCAGAGGCTGGGCACTATCATCCGATACGGCGCCAAATATTTCAGCACTGCTGACATTCGTCGCGCCGAATGCAAGGCTGCTGAAAACCAGCAGCCACTCAGAAATCCTCAGCTTTCGCCCTGTTTTTCGATACGGTTTTGACAGATTCATTGTCCCTCCACCGACATGCTTTCGCAGCGGGAATCAGATGTGTAGTGTCTTAGCGCCTTGCCAGCCATCTGTTTCAGATGCCAGACCGGCTCGTGAGGCTTGAGGGTATACCCTGAAATCAGCCTCATTCTCCTGCCGAGTGCATTCCCCATTGCTAGAAACGAACGGTACATTCCAGGCCTGCAGGAATCCCGTAATCGGGGTTGGGTAGCTCAATACGAACACCGAATGTTCCACTTGCCGCATCGATAACTTTTTCCACGATGGTCACCGGTGCCTCCAGGATACGATTAAGCGGTGCATCAACAGCTACGCTCCCTTGCATTCCTTCCCTGACCCGTCCGTGTGCATTCGCGGGTAAGACAGCCTCAACATTCAGAGGATCCAGTTGCGCTATTCGAACGATCGGCTGAGCCTGCGCAAATTCCCCCGGGTTGAGGTAACGTACAACCACAACCCCATCAATGGGACTGCGAACGAAATGTTCCTCGTATGCTGCCTCCATGCGCTTTAGTTCAAGTTCCAGTAACTGCCGGTTTTCCCGCTCCCTTTCCAGTTCCATGCTCGCCAGGTCTACAGCCAACTCAAACTCAGCAAGTTCATCCGGCGACACGAACTTCTGGGACGAAAGCTTGATAGACCGCCGGTGTTTGTCCCGGTGCCTGACCAGGCTGACCTCCCGGGCACGCAGTGCAGCGTCCATCACGACCCGTGCCCTGGCATGTTCCAACATCGCTTTTTCCACCTCCGCGTGGAGAGTGGCAATAACATCCCCTTTGCGCACACTGTCTCCTTTGCGCACTTTCACATCGGAAAGTATACCTTCCACTGCCGTGCTGATATCCACCACGACATGGGGTTCTATGAGACAGGGAAACACCAGATCATCGGCTGCCACGGGGAATGATACCAGGCAAAGCATAAATGCCCGGAACCATAGCGTTTTGGAATGCGGATACATTTAAAAAACTCCCGACCGGTCGGGGATTTCAATGCGCATCAGTCTCCACTCCCTTCGACAACTCGTGATTCAAACCCGGCCCGGCATCGGCCAGCTCCAGGCTGATAGCCCCATTCGGGTCAACCTCAGACGAACCTTCATAGTCACCGATGAATCGCTCCTGCCAGGAAATTGAATCCCATTCCCCGGACAACTCCTGTGCCGGTGTGGATGCCCCGTTATCCTGTTTCAATATTTCATCAAGCCTTTCCACTAACTGCGCTCTCGTCTCATTCGGAATCCCACCGTTTTGGGAATTAATCCCTTTTAACCTGTCCAGACGCTGTTTTAACGAACTTTCAACCGTTTTACGCCAATCCTCAGGGGTGAGCATATCATTACCTGAGGTGAATTCGGCCCTTGTAGTATTTTCAGATTTTGCTTCCTCGATCCCCGAAGGTCCATCGATACCGGATAGTTTCTGTTCAACTTTACCCGTTTCGGTGAACGGAACCGGAAACTTCGAGCCCAGATGCGCAAGCCAGGCACGCCATCGGCTCGGATTCGGTGAGGTGTCAGTGGCGCTGTTTCTGTCTGCTCTCGCAAAGTCCAATCGTTCGCTTCCGGTCAGCTCCTCTCCCCGAATGCCTGATAGAGCCTCTGTCCCGTTCTGATCACCCGAAGCACGATGGACATATCCCTCCGACGTGCGGCTGTGCTCTGATCCGGGTCTGTTGACGGTGGTACTGTCCAGCCACAGGGTTGAAGCAGGCAGGGTTGATTCCAATGGTGCCGTGGATAGCCGGTGACCGGTACCGGCAACAGTGCCCGCCTGGGCTCTTTTTTGCAGTGGCTGATCGACGCGACCACTGGTGCTCAGTGAAATATCCGTCGACAGGAACGGTGCGCCGCCAGACTGTCCGGGACTCAGCGTCGACGAGCTGAAACCCATTGCGCCAACCATGGGCGCAATGGGAGTGACTTCCACCACAAAACTGTCACTTCCACCGTCATCATCCATCAGATCGATACTGATGGAGTAATCACCACTATCCGGGTAGGTGTGCCGGGCAAAGAATGCAGATATACCAGCCCTCAGGCTTAGAACGGACTGATCGCTGCCATCCCCCCAATCGACCTGAATGCGGTGACTATCCAGCAATCCTTCATCCAGTATCGAACCGATCAGATCCACCCGTCCATCGATTTCCACCAGTGCCTGCACCAGGGACAGGGAGGGTGCTGTGTTGCTGACAGTCAGAAGCGTAGTACTCCGGTCCACGCCGCCTCGCCCATCGTCCACCGCCACGCTGACCGGATAGGCATCACTGGAGGTACCCGAAGGAGAATCGTCGAGATACCGGTGACTGGCGGTAAAACCACTCAGGAGACCGGGGGCCAACAGATAGGCCTGGCTGGGAGTACCGTCACCCCAGTTAATCAAGACCGAAGATTCATCACTCGGCACGAGATCCAGAATATCGATAGTGAGGACGGATAACCCCCCTTCACTGATGTCCCCGATACTCAGACCCTGTATCTGCGGTGGCAGATCAACAAAACCAAAGTCCAGCCCGGCTGTTGCATCGACCCCGACAGTCAGTTCGTATTGATGGCCAATCGGTGCGCCGGCAGCACGCCCCGAGGGGGTCTGGGCCAACAGACGATAGGTTCCGGGTACCAGTCCTTCAATGGAATAGTCTCCGCCCCCATCGCTGACCGCGGCGGGTTCTCCATCGTCCAGTGAACCATTCAGATTTGTATCGAGATAGACGGTGACTCCCGGCAGGCCAGGTTCTCCCCCATCCCGGGCCCCGTTATCATCGATATCATCGTAAATCAAACCGGTGAGTACCCCAAGCGCTGTCACTTGGATGGGTGCGCTTTGAACCGAGCCGTCCTCATCTGTGGCTGTGGCACTCACCGAATAAACTCCGGGAATGGTAAAAACATGCTGCAGGGTTCCGGCCTCCCCGGCGAACAACTCGGTATTACCATCTCCCCAGTCGACTTCCCACTGGCTGATGGTATCGTCCCCCGGATCGGTGGACGACAGGGTCAGTTGATAGAGGTTGCCGGTATTGACGCTGGCCTCACCGGTAATCACCGGTTCCGGCGGTACGTTGCCGACCTGCAATCCAATGGTCTCCATGGTCACTGCGGAATCACCATCGCTCACGCGCAGGCTGATGGTGTATAGCCCGTCATCGACAGGCGTGTAATCCAGGTTTTCTGCGTGGCTGCTGTAGATAACCGCACCACCCAAAGGATTAACCTGCCAATGGTACTGTAATCCGGCCATATCAGCCGCCACGTCGCTCACCGCAGGAACAACGTTGACGGTTTCACCTTCGACAGCCGTTAAATCAGCACCCAGGTCCAGGGCAGGTGCCCGATTGAAAACTTCAGCCAGAAGACTCTCGGCAACCTCACCTCCGTCGCCGTCCTTCACGACCAGATCCACTGAATACGGCCCATCATCCAGGTAATCGTGAAAAATCATGAAGGTGGCGGGTTGTCTGCCGAGAATGTGTGTTTCCGGCGATGTGCCGTCTCCCCAGTCCACTCGCAAAGTGTGCTCATCCAGTATTCCGGCATCAGTAATCAATCCCCCCAGCACCAGTGTCTGGCCTTCTGAAATCAGCAGGCTGCCGGCAGTGATAAGCGTCGGTGCAGCATTATGCACTCTCACTGTCAGGTCATCATTTCCTTCCTCGCCCTGTTGATTAATCACCTTGACCCGAATGAGATAGTCGTCCGAGAGAGTTCCTGAAGGCCCATCGTCAAGATAACGGTGGGTTTCTGAAAAGTCGGGGGTTCCCACCGTGTAACTGAAAGTTTCCAACGGACTCCCGTCTCCCCAGTCCACAAGCAGATCGAGTTCATCATCCACCGCTGCATCCAGCAGATTACCACTCAGGGTAACCAGGGATCCCTCGATCGCTGCACCCACGCTGAGATTTCCGAGATCGGGTGGTAAATCCTGGAAACCGAAGTCCAACCCGGTAGGATCTGCACCGCCCTCCAGCACGACCTCATACCCACCTGACTCCGGTGCGGTACCCAGCCAGCCTGGTGGCACATCAACCCTGACCTGGTAACTGCCAGGATCCAGGTTACTGACAAGATAGGCCCCATCGACACCGGTTAGCGTGTTGGTCTCTCCGATATCGAACCGACCGTCGGCATCGCTATCGATATACACTCTCCAGCCGACGAGTCCCGGCTCTACGGCCTGCAACTGGCCGTCGACGTTGGTGTCGTTATAGAGCAGACCCTCGATGGTGTCGGGTATCGGAATGACCGTAACGGATAACGGATCGGCACCGAAAACGCCGTCCTCGTTCCGGGCACTGACCAGAATATCGAAGTCACCGCCCTGACTGTAGACATGCTCGACCGACAGAGAGTCGCCGGGTATCACCTCCGATTCGCCGTCACCCCAATCGATCGTCCAGTCGATTAAAGTATCCTCTCCCACATCTGTCGCACTCAGATTCAGCAGATAGGGAGTCGCTGTATAGGCCTCAGCATCACCGGTCACAGAGAGGGTTGGCGCCACATCGCTGACGTCTACCGTAAAGCTGATATCGGTACTGGCGCTGGGTAGACCATCGTCGCTGACACGCACCGTGAATTGATGACTGCCGGGACCATCATTCGGTATCCAGGTCACTGCCCCGGTTTCGGTGTCGATACCGGCACCCGTGGGAGCACTCAACAATGCGTAGCTCAAAATATCGGAATCAGGGTCGGTGGCCGCTACCGTAACGTTGAGCGGCTGCCCCTCCTCGACACTTTGCACCGGTATGGGATCCACCACCGGGGCATTGTTCCCTTCGAGCACGTCGATGGTTACTTCAGCCGGAACGCTGGTCAGTGCATTCGCTGACCCGGGATCATCCGGATCCCCCCGGTCGGTTGCTGTGAACGTGAAGCTGTCCGGACCAAAATAGTCGCTTGTGGGCGTGTAGCGGAAGGCATTAGGCCCTTCCTGGAGCAGAATGCCGTGTGACGGCCCGGTAGTGATCCCGTATACCAGGTTGGTATCGGCCGTCTCCTGGTCGTCACCGGCAAGCAGAATCAGACGGCTGCCATTCTCCGGCACTTCCACACTCTGTTCCAGGGCGCTCGGTACGTCGTTGACCGGATCGATGGTGATATCCACCTGACCGACCCCGATCCCCAGCTTGCCGTCATCCGCACTGAAAGCGAAGCTATCGCTGCCGTTGAAATCCGGATTCGGCGTATAGGTAACCTGGTAGGTACCCGGTGCTGCACCCGGGCCGAAACTACTCAGGGTGCCCCGCTGGGGTACATTCGAAATCCCGTAGGTCAGGGCATCGCCGTCGGCATCGGAGGCGCTGAGTACTATGAGTACGCTTCCATCCTCGTTGACCGAGGTGGTGACGTTATCGGCTACAGGTGCCGAATTGGAACTTCGGTCGACAGTGAACAGATGGACGTAGTCGTCACCACCGGTACCATCGGCATTGCCGTCCAGGGGATTGCCCGCGGTATCGTAAATGGCCAGGGTACCCGAAAACATCAGACGATACTCCCCATCCGGCAGAACGCCGTCAGGCAGTTCCAGCACCAGATTGGTTTCCGGAAAAGAGTACGCGGGATTAAGTGGGACCGACACATCATCCAGGGTATCGAACAGCCCGTCGGCACCCGCCTCGATCAATCCATAGTTGGCATCACTGTTAGCACTGATTTGCTCCAGGGTCTCGGAAAAACTGACCAGAATGCTGGAAAATGCAAGATCCGTACTACCACCACTGACCGGGAGATTCAGGAAAGAGGCCACCTGGGGTGGTGTGCTGTCACCGGAGCTACCCTGGAATTCCAGGGCGCCTATGTCATAGAAGGTCAACCCTTCCGTGGGTGTCCAGAGCACGGAATTGACCGATGTCAGTGAAGCCTGGCCATCGTAGCCTGAGACCACAAAGGTATAACCGTTTCCGGCAGAGATGCCAACCGTCGGATCCAGGTTCTCGTTGCCTGGTCCGTAATCGAACCGGAAAGACCCGGTATCGAACAGGGTAACGGAGAAATTCACCGGTGTTCGAGTCCCCTGTTCCTCCCCTTGCCAGCGGATCGTAACCTCCCCGGCGGTGGACTCGTCAACGAATATATTGCCACCACTGGAACTGGTCATGAGATTGTCCCAGAGCGGTGCAATGCGTACATTGTTTTTCAGCCTGTCCAGGGAGGCTGCCTGGGAATAGGTATCGGGGCCCGCGAAGTGCAGGAAACCCTCGCTCGACACCTTTACAGTATCGTACGCGGTACCGTAGAAATCGAAACTGAAGGGCAATGTGTATTCCCACCAGTTCGACGAAGATCGCCAGCCCTGTGCAGTACCGCCGGTACTGAACTGGTTATTACTCTGGTCGGATTCGACGAAAAGATCCCAGCCGATGCCCCCATTGGCGATACTTGGATCATCCCGTCGCTGCCGTCCCAGCATATCCAGGGGAGTGGAAGCATAGGCATTGGCCTGATCGATGGCCGGAGAGTTCGCGAGCAGATTGAAGTTATCATCCTCACCGCCACCTTCTGCAGTGCCGGGCCCGCCGAAGACGTTGTCCGCACCGTCAATATCCAGAAACAGCGGGGCACCCTCTACACTCTCAATGCCAAATCCTGTGGTACTTCTCCAGGCAGCGAGATCCGACAGCGCGGTACTGCCCCATTGCGCCAGCGTACCGGCATCGTCCGCTCCGAGATAGAACAGGTTGAAGTTGCTGGCAAGTCCGGTCTGGCTGTCACCGGCAATGTTCAGGGCGTTACCGAGATCGACCCACAGGAGATTGTTCTCCACCGACACACCCGGAGCCGATCCCTGAATACGAATGGCATCGCCAACCGATTGATAGACGGTGTTACTGAATATCCGGTGATTATCACCATCATTAATCAGGATACCGGTATCCGTATTGTCATAGACCAGGTTGTTGTAGAGAGATCCGGTGTAAGTGTAATACCCGGAGGCAAAATGGATGCCGGTCACATTACTGTAAACCTGGTTGCCCCGTACCGTACCCAGGGTGGTATTCGCCTTTATGCCGGTTGTGTTTGCGTAGACCCGATTATCTTCTATCGTGCCATAACCCTGAATTCCGATGGTATTGCTGTGTACCCTGTTGTCGCGGGCGGTCGCCTGGTGGAGTTCGATGCCCCGGTCACCGGAACCTCCATGACCATAAACAAGATTGCCCTCGGCAAGCCCGTGCTGAATATAGATACCTTGATTGATGTTATCGTGGACAACACTGTTTCGTACCACGGTATCCGAATGGTTGGCGTAGATGCCCTGACTGTTGTCGTAGACATGAACAGCATCCACGATACCGCCTGCACTATGAACGTAGACCCCTGTCTGCGCATTGGCGGAATACTCCCCGCCCTGCACCAGGAAACCGGATCCCGCAACCTCCACTCCATCGGTATCATTGTCATGTACATAGAGATCGATTAGACGGGCATCATCGTTACCAGCAGCGAGATAGATCCCTTCCTGAGTATTTCCATGGATCTCCAGGCTATCGAACAACAGATCATCGCTGTCCGAACCGTTCGCAGCGTAAATACCCTGACGTGCCCCCGTCAAAGCCAGGTTGGACAGGGTCACCCCATCGGCATCCTGGAGTTGAAAAACGTAATTGCCACTATTGGTATTGTTCCGATCGAGTAACGCTGTGTGGTCTGTCTCAACCGGACCCCGGATTTCCACCCCCGCATCGTCTGCTGTCATCAGGATATTGGTCGTCAGGCTGTATGCCCCGGTGTCCACGTAAACGATATCCCCCGGATCCAGGTCATAGGCCAGCAGCAGTCCTGCCAGACTGGCCATCGGGGCATCCGCACGCTTGCCGGAATTGGCATCACTTCCCACGGCTGTGGTGTATTCATCTCCCGCCAGTTCGCTGTCATTGACATAGTATGTCTGACCATCGCTTGAGATCAGAAAACCTTCATCCGAGTCGTCCGTCGGCTGCCCGCCTGCGTTAGCCGTCACCCGGAACAGCGCGGTGGCGCCTGCGGTTTCCGGTCCTGCTGTCCACTGATAGCTGCCGCGACCGAACCGGTCGACTCCCAGGTTGGCGCCCACTGGTATCCAATTAACGCCGGCATCCACTGATACCGACAAGTTCACGGTCGGTGCAGACGTGCCTGTCGGATTGATACGCAACACCTCGATGCCGCTGATCACCGCACTAGCGGCGGTGACATTAACCAGATCCAGTGCGATACCCTGCCCACCGGCGACGTTGACCGAGTACTCCTGCACCACGGCCCGGTCCAGTCCCCCGGATTCCACCGGCAAATCGTAATCGTCAGCGGCCAGCACCCCGTTGAGCAGAATATCGAAAACCCGATTTCCCACCCCGTTGTAACTGGGTTCGGCAAAATGCAGCCGGACCACATAATCACCGTCTTCCACTGGCAACTGGTAAGCCAACCGGTTACCCACACCCCAGGCTGAGTAGCTATAGGTTTCGTACAGCGCCACAGGTCCGGGATCCGTCGCCCCGCTGGTGTCGATGTTTGTGTTGGTCGAGCTGTTACCCTCGACCCGGTAACGATCGGAGGACCAGTTGCCGGCCTCCGACAGTGTCCCGCCTCCCGAATTGATCAGGACCAACGCCTCGCGCTCCTGGAGACCGGCCAGGCGCCATTGCACCTCCACGTCCTGACCGAGTTCATACTTTTCGAGGCCGTTGGGCGTCAGTATCTGTACCAGCTCGTCAGGACTTCCCGCCGCTTCGGTGGTATTCCCGTAGGCGCCCTGATTGACCCGGCCACCGTTGGGTGCCGGCTCCCGCAGATAGACCGTCGCCGGATCGCCTGCATCGATTGCAGGAGAGTCCACCAGCAGATGTAAGTCATCATCGGTGCCGAAATCCCCCTCGTATCGCTGGACCCTTACCGCATCGGCCAGCACTCTCCCGGTACCATCGTCGGCCAGGGTTACCCTGACCTGACCATCCACCACCCGCACCAGGTCCAGGATCTCCCAGGAACGCCCATTGGCCTCAAAATCGTCGGGGGTACCGCTGTAATGGTTTCTCGATGGACTGCTCAGGTGGTCGTCATCGACGTAAACACTGTACCGGGCACTGCTGTCGTACCCGCTACCCGCCGAATCCCAGGTCACCGAGACTCTGTAAGTCCCGGGGGCCAGCCCATCGAAAGTCCAGAGAGCCGTTCCGGCACCGTCGCTGTAAAGTTGAGTATCATTGAATCCACCCACACGGCTCAACCAGTTCCCGTCGGTGCTGAACCCGGCATCCCCGTTGTCGATGATCTGCAGGCTCAGGGGTACCAGCGAAGCATCATAGCCCAGCCGGTCGTCTGCACCATCAATGTCCACCAGCCCCGGATCTCCCTCCTGGCTGTGCTGATCCAGACCCAGGCCGTAGAACCAGTCGAGCCTGTCGCTGAAATCAACCGTGCTGCTGTCTGCAAATTCCCATTGACCCAGAAACCCGCTGCCGGTTACTTGAAACAGGTTGTAGTCACTGTCGAATCCCACCTGGCTGTTGTCTGCCACGCTGATGCCAAGGCCATCCCCGATCACCAGGATATTATCGTGAAGCTGGGCGCCTGCAGTGCCACCCTGTACCCGGATCGAGGTACCACTCTCCTGCAGCAGGGTGTTGTTATAGATTTGATGATTGTCTCCGCCGTTGACCAGGATACCCGTATCACTGTTCCCGTAAATTCGATTGTTGTAAACCGACCCGGTATAGGTGTAGTAGCCCGCTGAAAGCTGGATTCCGGTGACATTGTCAAAAACCTGATTACCTCGCACTGTCCCGAGAGTGGCATTCGCCAGTACGCCCCAGGTATTGCCATACACCCGATTGGCTTCGATCACACCGTAACCCTGGACACCCCGCTCGTTTCCGTAAACTTCGTTACCCCGGGCCGTGGCGGACTGCACCTGAATACCCACATCATTGCTGCCATCCTGTCCGAAAACCAGGTTGGCTTCTCCCAGCGCACCGTTGTACAGGTAGAGACCCGTCGTGGTATTTCCAACCAGCTGGCTGTCACGCACCTCGGTGCTGCTTCCCCCGGCATAGATACCCGTTATATTGGCATGGGCAAACACGTCGTTGACCAGAGAACCCGCACCTTGTACGTAAACACCGTAACTGCCATTTCTGAAAGCTTCCAGGGCGCTGACTTCCTGGTCTGTGCCCTGCAGACGCAGACCAATGGAGGTATTTGAATAATAATCTCCCCCCGTTACCCGGGTGCCGTTGCCCCGAATATCCACCCCATCCTGAGAATTATGGTGGACTTGCAGGTCCGTCAACACGGCCCTGTCATTGCTGGCCTGAAGATAAATACCATCGACGGAGTTTCCATGGATTTCCAGGTTGTCGAATTGCAGATCGTCGCTGTCGGAACTGTTCGATGCATAGATGCCATACTGCCCCCCGGTCAATACCAGGTTTGACAATTGAATGCCGTCTGCGTCCTGCAACTCGATGACATAGTTACCGCTGTTGGTATTGCCACGGTCTATGACTGCTGTGTGTCCTGGTACCACCGGACCCTGGATGGCTGCACCGGCATCATCCCCGGTGATCAGGACATTGGTTGCCAGATTGTAGACGCCGCTATCCACATAAACGATGTCCCCCGGGTCCAGATCGTAAGCCCGCAACAGCCCCGCCAGGCTCGCCATCGGCGCATCGGGCCGTTTACCCGAGTTGGCGTCACTGCCAATTGCCGTGGTGTATTCATCCCCGGTCAATTCACTGTCATTGACGTAGTAGGCCTGCCCTGCTCCGGAGATCAGAAAAGGTTCATCCGAATTATCCGTTGGTTGCACGCCTGCATTGGCTGCCACCCGGAACAGTGCGGTGGCACCCGCAGTTTCCGGTCCCGCCGTCCACTGGTAGGTGCCACGGCCAAACCGGTCTACTCCCAGGTCGGTCGCCACCGGTGTCCAGTTGGTCCCTCCGTCTACTGAAACTGACAGATCCACCGTCGGCGCAGTCGCGCCCGATGAATTGATACGCAACACTTCGATACCGCTGAGCACCGCGTAGGCGGCAGTGACGTTTTCCAGATCCAGTCTGATACCCTGCCCATCCGCTGCGCTGACCGAATACTCCTCCACGACGGCACGATCCCTTCCACCGGCGGACTGGGCAATGTCGTAATCCTCTTCCGCCACTGTCCCGTTAAGCAGGATATCGAAAACCCGACTTCCTGCTGTGTTGTAACTGGGATCGGCAAAATGGAGCCTGACCAGGTAATTGCCATCTTCCACCGGAAGCTGATAAGTCAGTTGGTTACCTGTACCGTACGCTGCATAGCTGAAAGTCTCATACAGTGCCGCCGGCCCGGGGTCCGTCGCTCCGCTGGTATCGATGTTGGTGTTGGTTGAAGTGCTGCCTGTGCTGCGGTAGCGATCGGATAACCAGTCGCCAACTCCGGATAGTGCCCCACCACCCGAGTTGATCAACGCCAGCACCTCATGCTCCTGGAGGCCGGCCATACGCCACTGAACCTCCACGGTTTGTCCGACTTCGTACTTTTCCAGACCGTTCGGTGTCAGAATCTGCACCAGTTCGTCGGGGCTTGCGGCGGCCTCTATGGTGTTTCCATAGGCCCCCTGATTGACCCGGCCGCCGTTGGGCACCGGTTCCAGCAGATAGGCCGCAGCGGGATCACCCGCATCGATAGCGGGTGAATCGGCAAGTAGATGGAAATCATCATCAGCACCAAAGTCCCCTTCAAATCGCTCGATCCGCACCGCGTCGGCCAATACCCGTCCGGTGCCGTCATCAGTCAGGGTCACCTGGATCTGGCCATCGATCACCCTCACCAGATCCAGCGTTTCCCAGGCACGTCCCTCTGCCTCGAAGTCATCCGGCGAGCCGCTGTAGTGGCTTCTTGTGAGTGTGCCCAGGTAATCACCGTCAGCATAAGTGCGGTAGCGGGCGCTGCTGTCGAATCCGCCACCGGCAGAGTTCCAGGTCGCTGCCACCCGATAGATACCAGACGCCAGACCATCGAAGGTCCAGGTCGCCACCGCAGTGCCGTCGCTGTAGCTTTGGGTACCACCCAATCCGCCGGCACGGCTCAGCCAGGTGCCCTCGGTCGTAAAGCCGGCATCCCCATCGTCGATTATCTGCACGCTGAGTGGTACGGATGAAGAATCGTAACCCTGCCGGTTATCGGCACCATCCACATCGGTCAGCCGTGGATCTCCCTCCCGACTGTGCTGATCGAAACCCAGACCGTAAAACCAGTCCACACGATCGGTGAAATCGCTGCCTTCCCACTGTCCCAGCGAACCGCCGCCAGTGATATGAAACAGGTTGTAGTCACTCCCGAATTGTACCTGGCTGTCATCCGCGACGCTGATACCGTGGCCGTCACCGATCACCAGGATATTGTCATGCAGTTGAGTGCCTACTGCACCACCCTGTACCCGGATCGCCGTCCCGATCTCCTGCAACAGGGTGTTGTTGTAAACCTGGTGATTGTCTCCATGATGAACCAGGATGCCGGTACCGCTGTTGCCATAGACCCGATTGTTATAAACCGATCCAGTATAGGTGTAGTAACTCGCCGACAGCTGAATGCCGGTGACGTTGTCGTATACCTGGTTGTCCCGCACTGTACCGAGGGTTGTGCTTGCCAATATACCCCAGTTGTTTTCGTATACCCGGTTTCCCTCGATCACCCCGTATCCCTGGATACCCCGATCGTTGCCGAATACCTGATTATCCCGGGCCGTCGCATTGGCTATTTCGATACCTTTGTCACCACTGCCATCCTGTCCAAATACCAGATTGGATTCAGCCAGCGCGCCGGAAGAAATATTGAGCCCTGTACCGGTATTGGCAACCAGCCTGCTGTCACGTACCTCGGTTCCACTGCCGGTTGCGTAGATACCCGTTACATTGGTGTGAGCATAAATCCCGGTGAGAAGGGAACCTGCACCTCCCGCGTACAAACCATAAGTACCGTTAGCGAAGGTCTCCAGAGCATCCACTGTCTGTCCGGTACCAAGCAGCCGTAGTCCCATGGTGTTGTTGCTGTAGTAGCGGCCTCCGCTGATCTGGGTGTCGAGCCCCTTGATTTCCACGCCGTCCTGGCCGTTGTTGTGAACCAGCAGATTCGTTAACCGGGCACGATCGTTGTTGTTACCCAGGTAGCTGCCATCGTACAGATTGCCGTAAATTTCAAGCTGGTCAAACAGCAGGTCGTCACTGTCCGAGCTGTTGGATGCGTAGATTCCATACTGACCTCCGATTATTGTCAGATGGGATAATTGAACCTCGTCGGCATCCGTTAACTCGATCGCATAGTTACCCGTGTTGGTGTTGCCACGGTCGATCACTGTTTCATGGCCATCCTGCAACGCTCCCTGAATTGCCACTCCGGCATCGTCAGCGGTAATCTGTATATTGGTCGTTAGATTGTAAACACCGGTATCCACGAGAATGGTGTCGCCGGCATCGAAATCGTAAGCCTCCAACAGCGCCCGCAATGTCGCTTTAGGTGAGTCTGGTGACAAACCATCGTTCGTATCATCACCCACCGCCGTGGTGTACTCATCCCCGGTTTGATCAACATCGTTTACGTAATAGACCGTAATGGGGGGCGTAACGGTGAATACGCTGTCGGAACTGTCAACGATGGAGGAATCCACACTGGCGCTGACACGAATGATGTATTGCTCTGATGGCGGGAAAACCGCCGGGTCCAGGTTCCACAGATACTCTCCGTCATTGGGTTCGTCACTGGCAAAAACCACGTAATTCCCTCCCGGCCCGGTGGTGGAATAGGCCAGGTCTACCCCGCCTTCGAAGCCGAAGGCGCGCCAGTGAATCTGGGTCTGGGTCTCATGGGGAATACCTTCACCGCCATTGGGCCGAATCACCAGTACATACTGTTCAGGGCTGAGAGAGGCCTGCGCGGTGTTGCCATAGGTACCGAGATTGATGAAGCCACCGCTGGGAAGAGGTTCATTGGCATAGTCATCCGCTGCATCGCCACGATCGATACCGGGAGACTGGGCACCGTCGGTGAGCCACTCACCCGATGCCTGCACCGGCAGTTGACCAATTCCGGGAAGTACCGGAACCCGGCTTCCACCATGATAACTGCCGTACAGGCTGCTCAGATGAAAATCGTCGTCGTTGCCGAAATCTCCGGCTATACGTTCGATTCGAATGGCATCCGCCAGCACACGACCGCTGCCGTCGTCGGTCAAGGTCACCCGAAGCGTATCCCCGTCGACGACTATCCTGCCCAGAGAATCCCAGGAGGAACCGTCATCGGTAAAGTCATCCGGTCCCTGCCAGTAGTGGTTCCTGGAAACGGAGTGTGCGAAATCCTCCCCATCGTACACACGGTACAACGCGGACTGGTCGTAAGAAGAACCCGCTTCCTTCCAGGTGGCGGCAACCTGATACAGCCCTTTCTCGAGCCCGTCAAAAGTCCAGGTTGCCATGGCGAGTCCGCTGCTGGCGAGTTGCTGACCGTCCCGCCCGTCGTTGCGGGGGACCCAGGTCCCTTCGGTGGTGAAACCGGTTCCATCGGCGTTATCGATAATCTGTATCGAACCGGGGACCGGGCTCCAATCGAATCCCATCAGACCATCGGCACCGGCGGGAAGAACGAAAAGGGGATCATCAAACAGACTGTCGGTATCGGTAAAACTGGCACCACGCCAGGCGTTCAGATCGGCTGACGCCAGACCCTGCCAGGTTCCCACACTACCGGACCCTGTCACCTGAAACAGATTGAAATCACTGTCAAATCCCACCTGACTGTCATCGGCCATGCTGATTCCGGTTCCATCACCCACCTGAATGATGTTATTGCGCACGGAAACATCCTGGGTGTTCCCCTGAATTCGTAACGCAGCACCCTCGGACTGATAAAGGGTATTGTTGATCACTTGATGGTCGTCACCGGTGTTGATTCTGACGCCACCGGACAGATTTTCGTACACCAGATTCCCGACTACCGAACCGGTGTAGGTGTAATATCCGGAATCCAGCCGAATACCCCAGCCAGCATTGCCGTATACGGTGTTACCTTCGACGGTACCCAGCACGGAGTTCAACAGAATACCGGTTGCCTGGTTTCCGAATACCCGGTTATGACGTGCATCCCCCGAACCCTGAATACCGGTTGTGTTTCCAAAAACCACGTTGAGGCTTGCTTCTCCGCCAGACATCAGTATGCCGGCCTGTGAGCTGTCGTCATGGCCATAGATGGTATTTCCGGACACCTGTACCTTGCTACCGATGGTGACGCCATGATCCTGATTGTCATGGATCAGATTGCCCAGACCCGCTGCCAGATCGGTACTTCCGATCAATGTCGTAGTGCCCGCCAGATTATTGGTTACATAGAGGCCACGCCGGTTATCCCGGATTTCACTGGCCTGAACGACCCCATCCCCGATGTTGGTGAGGTAGACACCGTAACCGGCATTGTGGAATACCTGGCTGTTGGTGAGCCCGCCCATAGCGCCGCTTAAGTCCACAGCCCGGTCATTGGCATCATCTCCAGTCCCGTAAACCACCAGGTGATCCAGATAGGAGGTTGGTGCAAAGGTCGACACCTGAACTCCTCGATGGGTATGGTCGAAGACGGTGAGATAAGCTGCAGCAAAGTGATCACTGCTGCTATGCACCCAGAGACCCCGTTGGCCCCGCTGCAGGCTGAAATTCTCGATAGTGATAAAATCGCCGTCTTCAATTTCGATCAGGGCATCCGGCCGGTCGCTGCTGAATGCAGGCACGAGATGACTGTTCGGTACGTCACCGGAACCCTCCGATATAAGGGCGCCACGCAGCACGAAGCCTTCGTCCACCCCGAATCCCAGATCGTTGGTTCCCGACAAAGTCAATGGATCGAACAGGGGGTACTCTCCGGCATCCACATGCAGCACGTCCCCGGCACCGAGTTCGTAAGTTCTCAGAATATTGCCTGCATAAGGTTTCGGCACATCCGGTGTCTTACCGGTGTGGCGATTGGAACCGACCGCGTCGGGGGTGTAGACATCTTCGTCGTTGAACCCGTCATCGACGTAGTAATCATCACCATCCACGGGTACGCTGAACGATTCGGTGCTGCGATCGAAAACCAGCGAATTGTCGGAACGGCTGATTTGAATGCGCAACCCTTCAGTTCCGAAATCGATACTGTCATTGGAAGGAATCCAGAGAAACTCGCCATCGTCCGGGGTCGAGGCAGCCAGCGCTGCAAGCAATACAGGACCTTCCGATGTGTCAGACAACAGATCGATTCTTACCGGCGCATTGTCGCGGTTGCCGTAGGAATCCCAACTGATAAACAGGGGTTTGTCCCGCTCCCAGTCGGTGTAAAGATCTGGGAAGCGCACGGCTATGTGATCATCAGGGCTGGCAGGTTCTGCGGTACTGTCACCATATGCCCCCTGATTGGGAGCCAGGGTTTCATCAATCAGATAGACGAAAGCGTGGTCCAGATAGCCATCGTTGCTGGTTCCGCTGTTGCGATTAGCAATAAACCTGTATTCGATCTGCCGTGCACCCACCGGCAGAATAAACTCCTCCCCTATCAGTTCCCAGCGATCAGTGGTGTTGCCGGCTGATACGATGGTTTCCCCAAGCAGACCTGTACCGGCATCCAGTACGCGCAGCCGGATACTGCCGCTGTCCAAAGGTTCCTCAGAAAAAGACTGGGCGCGGCCACCGAATACCAGCCGTAAATCACCACTGTCCAGCAAGCCGGCAGCGTAACCGGTGCCAAGAAGATCGATTGTCTGCTCGGCAAACCCCTCCTCCACTGGCCCGGCAATAAAGTATTCGTCACCCGCATAACCCACGGGGTTTTCCGAGCGCTGGCCAGCGTCGGCGTTGGTGGTCCAGTTACTTAATGCATCGGTAAAATCGGGATTCGTCAGAAGATTGGTATAGTCGGTGGTGAGTTGCTGATCGGTACGAGGGTCCGCCCCATCGACAGTCGGACTGGTAAATCGCAATCCGGCGGTGAGTCCGTGGACACGGAAATCACCCCGGGCAAGATCGAAGAATGCCGGCCTGGCCCAATCCGGATCGATGGCGGTACGACCGATGGAATGTAGGTCGTGCCGAACCACATCCATCTGCCAGTCCAGTATGTCGGTGAACACATTATCCCAGCTGCCTTTATCGGAAACACCGGACCCGAAACGCACCAGCGCACCGCTGTCCCCGGCATACAGATTATTGTAGTCACTGAACAAGCCGACGCGACTCTGGTTATCCACGTTAATGTCGTAACCGCCATCTGCCCAGAGGATATTACTGCGCAGCTCCGTTCGAGTGGCCCCGTTGACCAGCCGTACGTTGTCTCCAGTCTCGGTATACAGGGTATTCTGTATGACTGCCACATCATCAACGCCGTCTACCAGTACACCGGCAACGCCGTTGCGGTAGATCAGATTGTGATAGATCCGCTGGCCATCGGCAGCCTGAACGCCGATCTGGGTATTATCTGCGATACGGTTAAACCGGATGATCCCGTCGAAATCTGCAACCCCTGTCTGATTGGCCTCGATGAGATTCGCCAACTCCAGGGTATCGCCACCCAACTGACCGGAACCGCTGACACCGATTTGATTATCAAAGATGTGTTGAGCCTGCATCCGGCCCTGGAGATTAACACCGGTCATGTTTTCGAAAATCTTATTGGGACGGGCCGTTTCCACGAAACCCAGTGCGATATCGTCGGTTGCCTCTGCCCGGACACCTAGCGTATTGCCATGTATGCTGTTGGCATCCAACACAGCGGCAGCCCGGTATTCGACACCCGTAACGGCCCCACTGATATCATTTTCACTGATCAAGCCAACGAAGTCAGACCTGATCGTAAGACCGGTCTGTCCACCGGTGATGGTATTCCGAACGATGTCTCCCGAACCCTCTGCAATAATCGATATACCAACACCCGATACATTAAACGCGTTGTCACGTACGTCGATGTCTGATGGCGCCGATCCACCGACGATTCCGGCTGATGCCTGATTGAACAGGGTGGTTATCTCTGACGGTGTGAGAACACGCCGTATCAGCACCAGCTCATCCAGTTCGCCGTCCAGGGATTCGTTAGCGACATAGCCGCCTCCCACAGAATCCTGCTCCTGTCCCAGGACGAAGCCACCGGCATCGACCTGCAACGTATTCAGGCTCGTGGTACGTACCCCCTGGGATTCAGCGTCGATGAACAGTTCCACCTCACCGGCCACCTGGTCCCGCACCAGTACGACCATGTGCCAGGCATCGTCCGCCAGTGAGGATAGTCCCGTCCAGGAAACATGGCTGTTGACAGTCTCTCCGGTATAGAAGTCCAGCTGGGTAGCACTGCGCTTGTAAAGCAGTAACTCGTTGGTATTGGCAACGTTGGCGGCGCTGATCAAAGCACCGTCCCCGGTGTCGGATGTCTTGAGCCAGAACGCCAGGGTCAGATCCGAGGCCGAATTCAGCGCGTTGTGATCCAGGTCTACCCGATCATCGCTACCGTCAAAACCCACGGCAGTATTCGGATCGCCATTCAGTGCACCGGGATTCCCGGTTGCCAGACCGTTTTGGAAAAAGCCGTCGTAGCCATTGCCCGATGCGTCAGAAGCATCGTTCCCCAGGCGCCAGTAAGCATCGGGGGTCAGATTCTGTACCGCTGTTGCGTAGGCACTGACTCCGTCCGTTGTAATGACCAGACCAGCGCCACCGCTGATTTGATTGTCACGCAGAATGGGTGTGGTTACACCACCCGAGAGGGTCACGGCATTCACCCCGGATATCTGGTTGAACGCAATGCGGGCATCCACCCCTCCTTCTATCAGCAAGCCGCCCTCAATACTGGATTCGAGCAGGGTAAAGCGATCTGCACTCTGCACCTGGACGCCACCGGCCAGGGTCAGGCGCTGAAGGGTCAGGTCATGGGCACCGTTTTCGATGACCACAGGACCACCGATGGAGGACCCGGATGTACCCAGAATACTCAATCCGGCATCCCCTGCCGACACAGTAAAACCGGAGGCATGTTCACCTGTCACCAGGATGCTGTCTCCTACACCCAGGTCGTTGGCATCCAGTATCTGTTGCACCGACAATACACCGGCTTCGGCTGTGTAGGCGGTACCGTTCAGATTCAGGTTGTGGCCGCGTACCTGGATTTCCGGCATACCGTCCTGGGCTGCGTCCTGCCAGGCAACGGCAGGACGGCCGTCATCACCCAAAGTAAAGGACAACTGCTGGGCCTGGCCGCCGGTGACGCTGATGCCTTTGTGCGAGGCATCCCCCGCTATTTCTTCGACAAAATCGCTGCCGTTCCAGATCAGGCTGTAAAGTGCGGTGGGTCGGGTTTCATCGGGGGTTTCGATCCAGGCCAGACGCATCTCGCCACCACCGGCTGCCAATACCGGCTGGGAAGGTTCACCGGGCACACCGTAGGTCCCGATCAAACTGGCACTTTGCCCGTCCGGGTACTGGGCGACAGCAAGGGAAGACCCCTGGTCGGCATAGACTCGCCAGACCACATAGAAACTACCGTCCAGCCAGGCGATAGCGGGCTGATCATTGTGGGTGATCACACCATCGAAGGATCCCACCACCGTGCTGGCGACTCCGGGTTCTCCGATATTGCTGGCTGAACCGTCCCTGGATTCCCAGGAGGTTCCGTCGTAGTGAACGGCATAGACCTGGCGTACCTCGAATGGGTCCAACAGGGACCAGGCCAAAGCGATATCACTGCCTTCCGCTGCCAGTACCAGTTCGCCCAGGGCAGACCCTGCTCCGGCATTGGAAATCCCGGTACCTGAAGCGCTTCCCAACACCTGCCAGGAGACACCATCGAAGAACCGGGCATAGACCTGTGCCCTTCCACTGGACTCATCGACCCATGCCGCAACCAGTCCGAGATCACTGAGTGCCAGATGAACCCCATCGGCACTGCCGGTGCCGGAAAGACCGCCGATACCCAGTGACCCACCCAGGGCCACCCAGGCTTCAGCAACCGAATCCCAGACAGCCGCGTGTACGTCGGTTCCACCGGCATGCTGCTGTACCCAGGCCACCACCGGGCGACCGCTGGCATCCAATGCCAGACTCGGGCTCCGGGCCGGGCTGTCGGACTGGCTGACGCCGCCCTGCTCTCCACTGAGCCCAAGGGAATGCCAGCCGCTTCCATCATGGCGGGCCACATAAATCTCTTCACTGCCATTGCGAACTTCCGTCCAGGCAGCGGTAACACCCGTGGCGTCGACAACGATATCCGGTGAAGTGGAAAGCTCACCGCCAGCGGACAATCCGCTTCCTGAAGCGGCACCGGATAGCTCTGCCCATCGTCCCTGGTAGAACGGCCCCTCGGGTAATGCTCCACCTGCCAGATTCAATCCCGGAACCGGAGGGAGTTGTGCTGGTGCCGGAGTTCCTGCCGGCGCCACGAACAGGGTGGGATCGCCGGCCTCACCGCTGCCGTAGTCGATCCAGTCTGCGAGCAACCCACCCTCAGGATCAGCAACGGAATCGCCGTCCGCGTCGATGAAATCGTCCCCGGCTTCCCCGAAAATCAGATCCACACCGGTGTGCCCGGTCAGTCGATCATTGCCGCTGCCCGCTTCCCCGTCGTTGGTCCCAAAATCACCATACAGGTAATCCACAGATCCATCGGCACCGATGCCAGGAGCGTTCAGCCCGAAAAGAACATCGTGATCAGCACCACCGAGTAACAGGTCACTGCCGGCATCACCGGTAATGGTATCGTCACCGGTTCCGCCTTCGATGATATCGTCACCCTCACCACCGCCGAGGGAATCGTTGCCGCCCTGTCCCCAGATGCGATCCCGGCCGGCACCCCCATCGACCTGGTCGGCCCCATCATCGGAACCCCAGATATGATCATCGTCATCACCACCGTCGATGGTATCTCCAGTGCCACCACCGCCACGGATCAGGTCCGCACCGGAACCACCCTGCAACTGATCTGTGTCCGCTCCCCCATCGATCAGATCGCTGCCGGCTCCCCCGTCGATGTCGTCAGTTCCCGCCTGACCGAAAAGCTCATCGTCACCTTCACCGCCCAGAATCAGATCTGCTCCGGAATCGGATCCGTAAATCGTGTCGTTGCCGCCATCTCCGTGCAGTACGTCGCCGGTGCCGCTTCCCGCAAAGAGCCAGTCATTATCGGCACCACCCTCTATACGGTCGCTGGCATCGCCACCATCGATGGTATCCCTGCCCGCACCACCCAACACCAGGTCGGCACCACCCAGTGCCCACACCTGATCATTACCGGCACCGGCGTCGATGCGGTCGCCGAAGTGAATACTGTCGGTGAAGTCGGGGTCCGCCATGCCCCCCTCATCCGATCCGATGATTCGATCGTCACCGGATCGCCCGAACAGCCTGTTCCCCACACCCTCACCCGCGACGATCAAATCGTCACCGGCTCCTGCATCGAGCAGATCGACACCGGACTCACCAAACAGACTGTCGTCACCCTCGCCCGTTACCACCGTGTCATTACCGGCGCCCGCCCAGACGACCATGTCGACGGTCTGGCCGGCTGCCTGAAGCTCATCATCGTCCTGCCCACCCCGTACTTCCAGAGTGGTGGCGGATACCGCACCAGTGATATTCATCAAGGAACCGGTGCCTGGATCTTTGTCTCTGTGATCACCCCGCAGATAAACACCCCGGTTACCCGTGATGGTGCCGGAAAGAGCCAGATTGTCCCCTGCCTGAAGACGTATCGCGCCGCCATTGGCGGCTATAGATCCGATGGACAGCAGAATCAGGTCCTGCCCTGCGGGGAGTGCATCCAATACGGTCAGCACCACATCACCGGCGGTGGAAAGCACCTGATCCAGGGTCAGGCTGCCATCGACTTCAACCACCTGTATATCCCCGGCCGCCTCGGCCGATACCTGCCCCGGTCCTGAGAATGCACTGTCGATTTCGATGGCATCGAACCGGGTACCCACCGCGTCCTGCTCGGAGACCAGCTGAACATCCACCGCCAATACATCGGCACTGGCGTCATGCATCCAATCCAATATCTCGTCCCTGGCGATGACACTGGCTTTCCCCAGCAGTGCACGGATTCGCTCGATGTAGGCAATACCATCCACGTCGAGCCATGCATCACCGTCGATGGCGTGGACATCCTCAATCAGCAGGGAGCCTCGGGCGTGCAGATAAGTACTGTTTCCGGACAGGGATACCAGCGTACCGTCCCGTACCTCAATATCCAGAGGATTCTCCGGGGTACCGATCGAGCCACCGGCGTTGAGTATCACGTTGCCTGTGGCGGGTGCTTCCACGGTTCCGGTATAGATGTTGATGATGGGAGATGCCGGGTCGTCGTAGCGATCATAAATATCATCGTCGGCAATCAAGTGGATGCTGTCTGTAGAGCGGACATGACCCACGTACAGATCCCCCTCCATGACCCGTACTTTCACCGGCCCTTCGGCGTTGATACGCCGAATATAGAGGTCATCGATCTCGTGACTGCCGCCGTCGATGTTCAGACCATCGCTGCCACTTAGACTCAACGTCAGGTCGGTGGCCACCTGTCGAACACCGATATCGCCGGCAGCCTCGGCGCCGAATTCACCGGTGCGGGTAACCTGAATACGGAACGGGTCCGTTCCGTTGGTCGATTTTATAACCCCGCCGGAAATCATTTGAAGATAACCGTCCGCGCTGACCGCCGCATCCGAATGGGTGTACATGTCGAATACATTGCCGGTGGCTTCCAGCAGGACATCCCCACCGACACGGACATGATCGATGAGCAGATCGCCGTCCTGATGCAGCGCCGCTCCCGCCGCGGCATCCACGGTGATGTGAGTCGTAGCGACCAGATTCACGTCGTTGCGAATCTTGAGCGTAACCGACTCCAGGGTGTGGCGGTCAACCACCAGATCCTCGATGGTCAAGGTCTTCGGAAGGCCATCGTCACTGGCATGATCCGCAGACAGCCGCTGCCAGCGGCTGATATCGAAGTAATCCTGGCTATCAAGATCCAGACTGCCGTTACTACCCTGGTACCGATACAGACCGTAGTCTGCCGGGTCATGCTGTACCAGTACTACCTCGCCATTGCGCACGAATCGGTATGGCTGATCCGGGCCGACACCGCTGAAATGATCGATTTCCACTTTCGACCAACGGTCCTCATCAGTGAAATCCTCATCGGACAGATCGATCAGGGACTGGTCTACACCCACAAAGCGGTAATGAGCGTGAGAAAGACCCACCACATCTCCCGCCGTGGCCTGGGACAATGCGGTTTTCTCAGCAACGGAAAGTGCGGCAAAATCCCGGGTCATATCGATGGCAATGGCATCGTTGACTTCACCGATACGGCCGCTGCCTCCCACCGCCAGTTGAACCACGGCGCCTGCTATATTGGGCGCTTCCACCACGGCTGCTGCCTGGTCGGCCGGGATATCGGTATGAGGATAGAGCACCGCATAGAGTCCCGGAGACACGGGATAACGGTAGGCATCCCGGGAAAATATACCCCGGCTGACTGTATCCTGCTGTACCGCAGAAAGGTTATCCGCATCGACCCGGTCGGTGGGACGAAAATGTTCCTGAAAACGGTCAAGCAGATCCCCGTCGACTACTTCGATCTGTACATCGCCGGTCAACGATTTAACAGAGGCATCTTCAGGTACACCTTCCGGAAACTCCTGGGGTGCAATCAGGTGCAGATCACCGGTCAGTTCACGGATAAAAACATCGCCCTCGGCACGGGCGGCCAACCCACCGGTCAACTCCTGACCATCCGGAACACCGTAGTTGCTGTCGATACGCAAAGGCCGGAATGAAGCACCCAGATCGCCCCGTTTGGTGTACAACTCAATACGATTACCGCGGATAAAGGAAATCTCGTTCAGCGCCTGGATACCGTCGGCGGCCTGCAATATGACATCGCCCCCGAGCGACTCCACCTCGCCTACCACGATACTGCTGGTCTGATCCGGTGAAACCAGGATCACCCGCACGTCCTCGGTGGTGCTGACATTCAACACGTTGGCCCGGGTAGGCAGACCCGAGGAGGGATCCAGGTTACCCTGGAGATTGAACGCCACCGCACCGTCTGCCGACACCGTGGGATTGGCACCGAAAATCGCCGATTTCTCGGACTGGGTCACCGACCCCCCTGTTGAGACCAGATCGATGCCACCGATTTCCGGCACCGCCAGTTCGCCCAGCAGTTGCAGATCGCCCACGGAATTGATGTCCACCCGGGGGTTGACCGGCCCCTGAAGGAAATCAATGTGGATGGGATAGTCGGCCTTCAGGGTATGGGTATAGAAGTCCGACAGACCGGTCACCGTCGTGATACGGGTGTGGTAGGTTTTCTTGCGCAGCCAGCCGCCGCCGGTAGTCCAGTTCTCCTGATCGACTGTCACATTCTCGAAATTACTGTAGTACTGGTCCAGCGCCGGGTCCTGCTCGAAAGCCAGGGGATCGACCCCTGCCTCCAGGGTCCAGTCCGGGTCATTGGCATAATCGATCTGGGACAGTACCCCTTCCACCACTGCAGCACCGGTGTAGCGATAGAATTCACTGTCACCGCCGTTTTCCGCCAGCCAGAGCACCAGGGTGCTGCCGGGTATCAGGTCGATATCCTCATCAGCCTTCTGCAGATACTCAATCGTGTAAGCATCATCGACTCCGACATAACCAGGCAGTCGCCCGTCCCCCGGAACTTCCAGTGCCTCGGATTCCAGCAGGGGTGCTCCGTCCTTATAGAAGATGTCATGGGTCTTCCAACTGTCATCCGCCACCAGGCCATCCCAGTCGAACCCGAGCAGGTTAAAGCTCTTTTTCTCGTATTTGTAGATATCGGTGCGGGTCTTTTCCTGACCTTCCGTCCAGACGTATCGCAGGTCGTCCCGGGGATCCCAATAAATATCGGTCCCCTGGTCGTAGTCCGTGACCCCCGACTGGGTGTAACTGATGGTGGAAACCGTGGTATCGGTACCATCCACCAGCGTGCCCTGAAAATCGGTGCGTCGGATCTGGTCGCCATTGACCGTGTACTCGGCCTTTTCCAGAGTGGCGGTGTCGATGATGGTTATTTTTCCATCCCGGGGTTTGGAAACATCGATGCGCTCAATATCCAGGCCGTAACTGCTCTGGTTATCGATCAGTACATTCGCGTATCCATTGGCAACCCGCAGTTCGCCGTTGCCGGTACTGAAAATCTGACCGGCCAGGGTGATGGATCCCCCCTGGGGTACGATCTCTTCCACCACGATGGTGTTGGTCACGGCATCGTAATAGCCGTCCACCGGGAATATCACCGGGCCTGATCCGAAACTGATGCCGGGCAGGGTATTACCGTCATCATCGGTGAAATTAACGGTGGAACCACCCGGGTTGAAATTGGCGGCGATATCCAGCTGAATGGTGTCGGTGCCGCTCTGGATCAAGCCGTTGACGTTCAGGAAACGTGCCGTGATGGTAATCCGGCCACCGGCGGCGATGTAGGACTCGTCGGTATCAATGGCCTCCTGCAGATTGATGCCCTGTGACGTGTCGATGACACTGGTGGAGTCGCCGTAGGTCTGGTTTCGAGGCAACCCATCGGCATCAAAAACGTCACTGCGTTGTTCGTAGTAGTCCAGGTATTGGCGAGGATCCCGGTTGCTGTGCAACCAGTCTTCGCTGTTCAGATTGAAATCATTCTTGGCGAAGATGAACACGTTCTCCGCACGGATCTCCCCGGAGACATTGATGCTGCCCTCCCGATTATCGATGGTGACATCACCATTCTCGTTGATGATGTCCCCCAGCACATAGATATCCTGGGGTATGTTGGGAATATCGATGGTGCCCAGATCGTAGGCACTCTCAGCAAACGAATCCTGCAGGATATTGATAGTCTTATCCGGTCCATCGCCAACAGCAGTCAGGGGGTGATCGTTGACGAAGACATTACCCGGCTCCTGGATAACCAGTTCATCACCGGCTGCAACCACCCGCCGATTGTCCCGGACCAGCAGATCGTTGACGGTCATGGTCAGCGGCGTCTGGTTGAAAACATCGATCTCCGCACCCGAACGGGCCACCAGCTGGTTCCCCACCATGGCGTTGAAAACCCCAGGATTCGCCCCATCCACATCGATAAAAATCGAACCGGGGGCTGAGAACAGATCGGGCAGCTCCACAAACAGCATATCCAGCTCTTTCTGCACCACCTCCACGGACTGACCGGTGTCGGGGTCGGTTTCGGTGCCGATCAATCCCAAATCATCGAGGGTCTGATTGATGGCTTCCAGCTGTACCTGATAGCGCGCGATCGCCTCGGCATCGTTGGCGTGGCTGCGCATCCAGTCCAGGATGGTATCCCGTTGAGCCACCAGCAGATTGGCCACGTTCACATAGGACAGGGTCACATCAGGTGCATCCAACGGCTTGATGGCATAGAGCTTGTTGGCCAGCTGCGTACGGAAACCCTCGGTCACGTCACTGAGATAGACCGTCTCTTCCGGATCGGTCGTGTAGCCGGCACCCAGGGATTCCCAGCGCGATATATCACTGAAATCCTCGTTGGGCAGAACGATGGGGTCGGAGGTTGAGTTGGTCTCGGGCAGGTAGCGGTAAAACTCACCGGCCACGCCCCCTGCGGTATGCCCCGGAGCAACCTCCAGAATGGTTCCCTGGGAAACATAGAAACCGATATTGTCCAGATCCAGGTGGGCATATTCGTAATCCAGCCCGGGATCGATACCCAGGGCTGACTTTTCCGGCCCGGTCAAGGCTGTACCTATCCGGGCGGGATCGAGCTGATTCACCCCGCTGACGCTGACCGGCTTGATGTGCACATAGGTCTGGTTGTACTTACCCGCCTCGATACGTGCCGTACCGGCGATATTGAGTTGATTGACGGAGGTGTCCACGCTGCCGTCCGGGAAGTCCCTGCCGTAGGGCAGTAAGGAAAGGGACAGCGCGGTGCCTTCGGTCACCGACCGGTTCCGATCGTCCGGCCCCAGTCCCTTGTTGGCCAGCAGGGTCACATCCTCCGCACCCAGTACCCGGCTGTTGCCAAGCACATCGATGATATTGGTTTCGTGGATGATGGCGTCCAGCTGCCCGATATTGAAATTGGGCAGCAGAGAGAAGGTCGTCATTTCGCCGTTGGCGAAGCTGTCAAGCAGATTGGGAACACCCGACGCATCGCGCCCGGCATAGATATTGACATCGACACCGCTGACGGTGGCATCGTCCAGGATGACCCGGTTCAACGAGTTGTTGGTGGTGCTGACACTGGCTATGGCATTCCCGCTGAAGGCCCCGCCCACCAGCAGATTGGCACTGGGACGCAGTGCTGTGTCGCTTCTTGTGGTGAGTTCCACATCCCCGGACTGATTGATGACGGAAGCACCGTCCAGTTGAATGATAGCTTCTGTATCCGCATCAAGCCGGGAGAGCCCGAACGCCGCGGCAAAGGCACCCACACTGTCGACTCTCACGCTGTCGACTCCGGTGGCCTGATTCAGAGCCTGTATGCGCACCGTGCCCGGTGCATTCTGATCACCCAATGCCTGGAGTACAGTACCGCTTCCCAGGTCGATACGGGCCTCCAGGGGGTTGGATTGGGTTCCCATATCGGTGCCGCTGGTCAGCAAGCTCAGATTTGCTATACCTGCGGAACCCACGTAGAGATTGTTCGAGTTGGCATACCGGTCCTTGCTGACCCGGTTGATAGCGTCAATCAAAATGTGATCCGCGATAACCTGGACCCCATCACCCACGTCCACCAGCGCCCGGCTGGTAATCCCGTTGAGCGCCCGTGCACCGGCGCCGGCCAGAGCACCGAGGGACCAGGCATCCGCCCGGGAATCAAAATCCTGTTGACCATGGGCGCGTAGCACCAGGGTACCGACCTCGATAGCACTGGTACTGCCGATAGAAACGAGCAGGCTGTTGTCGTTGTCGACACCGGCGTCGGCACCTACGACAGCCAATCCCAACCCACCCGCGCCAGCGGTGCTGGTGGCCAGTAAATCCAGCTGTGCATCCGCGGTGACGCGCAGGGTGGTCGCACTCAGGGTCACATTGTTATCCAGGCCTGCCCGGACTTCGTTGGTTCCGTTACCCCGGCCCACATTCACTTTCGCGATCATACCGCCTATGGCCACCCCGCCTATGGCGGTACCGGTACCATCGGCCAGGGCATCGATAGTCGTGAGTGCTTCAATCTGCACGGTTCCGTTAACGGTGATCTCGGTGCCGGTGCCTACCGTGGCCTCTACCAGCGGGCTGAGGATTACCTCGGAGTAATTGGCTGTAAAAGCGCCGATACCCGCGGCAACACCCACAGTGTCAGCGTCCGCGTCGATGGTGGTATTGGCATCGATGGTCAGGCTGCCCACACTGCCACCGCCCTGCCCGACATCCGCATTGCTGCCGAGATAGGCCCGGGTGGTTCCGCTCTCCAGAACCCGTGCGATTGCCGCGCCTGCCGCTCCCACACCGAAAGCGCCTCCACGGGACTGGGCCTTCAAAGTCGAGTCGGTGATCGCTTCCACCGTCACCTGGTCTGCATTGGACACCGCCGAGCCGTTACCCAGATAGGCACTGGCATCGTTGTCCGAATCCAATTCCGCGTAGGCCGCACCCAGACCGACCAGGCCTGCGGCACCCACATAGGCATCAGCGAACGCATAAACCGTTCCATCGGCTGTAATCTGCAGATCATCCCCCGCGCTGAGTACACTGTTGTCCAGTGCATAAGCATCGGTTCGGTTGTGAATAGTACCGACGACCACGGCACCCCCGACTCCGACCACACCGACTGCTCCTCCACCCACGTCCAGATCCATCTCGGCCCTGGAGGTGGCACTGACGGTAATATCATCCCCCGCAGTTGCCGTACCACCCAGGATGGCAGTGGTACCTGCTGTCACTGATGTTGTTCTGAAAGCGGTATCCAGGGAGAAACGGGTGGTCGTCGTACGTTGCTGGGCCTGCTGGGCGGTGGAATCTCCGGCATCGAGGTTCTCCACCCCGCTATCCAGACTGATCTGACCGTCCACATCGGACCGCACGCTATCTGCCTCAGCCGCACCGTCTGAATCCAGATTGCCTCCGATACTGGCCACCAGTACGGCACCGCTGACACCTACAAACCCACCCGAAAGGGCGAAAGCGGTCACATCGGTGTCCCAATCGGAATCGGCCGATACTTGAATATCCCGGCCAGCTTCTATTACAGTGCCCGAAGCAACGGTGGCCTCGGTGAGATTTCTGATATTGGAGACATCAACCGATCCTCCGACACCGACCAATCCCCCGGCTGCCGAACCGGTGACATTGTCGATGGTCGCCTCATCGGTCGCCCTGATTTTCACATCCTGGTAACCGCTATCATAAGCAGAATCGGTATTTAGCCGGCTGGACCGGCTGCCCCCCTCCACTATGGCCCGGGTGACATTGTTGATACTGCTCACCCCGACGGTACTGGCTACCCCGACCACCCCGGCCGAACCGGTGAAAACATCACCGGAAAGATAGGCATCCGAGTCAGCCCAGACATCGGTCAGGCCCGTTGCATTGGTGTGGGCACCCGTGATGCGGGCAGTGATCTGGTTACTGATGGTGGGCACCGTAACGGACGCACCGGCCCCGACAAACCCCGCAGACAACAACCCGGAGACCAGATTCAGATTCGCGGCATCATTGGCCTGCACCCGGATCGATCCGTCGGAATTGGCGTCTGACTCGCTGATGTAGGCTTCGGTCACCGTGTTGATATCGGCCACAATCACCGAACCACCCACACCCACCACACCGACGGCGGCACCGAATGCCACCGCATCGAGTTGTTCCCGGGTCAGCGCCGTGACTTCCACGCCACCGGATCCGGCATAGACGGTGGTCCGGTTCACCTGGTCGGAATCGGTAATGTAGGCCCGTGTCTGGCTGGTGATCAGATTGGTGTAAACCACCGCTGAAATACCTGCGACCCCCACACCCAGAGATCCAGCCAGATTGTCCACATCCGTAAGGTCGTGGGCGCGCACGATCACCGCGTTGCCATGATCTGCCCCGGAGTTGATCGCGGAATCAGCAATGTAGGCCTCTGTCACCGCTTCTACGAAACTGACCCCCACGTTACCGGATACCCCGGCAATACCACCGGCCACCGACACCGCGTTGATGCTCAGGCTGTCACTGGTGCTGGCGATGACCGCCAGCCCCCGTATGTACTGGGTCGATTCCTGCCCGGTGGAGGTACTCCAGTTCTTAACAGGTGAGCTGCTGCCGTTTCCTCGCGCTGCAACCACGGCATCCACGACATAAGCTCGGGTCACATTATTCAGGTCATTGGTCACTACACTGCCACCGACACCGGCTATGCCGCCGGCTATGGCGCCGGCATGGGTAGTGATGGCATTGTCTGATTCCGCCAGCAGAAGCACATTGTCATCGGCATCCAGGGTCGCACCCGACACGTAGGCACGCACATCATTGTCCATGAGGTTGATGACCACCGAACCCGCAATACCCGCATAGAGTGCGCCGGCACCACTGACGGCAATCGTGGATATGGTGGCATCTGAACCCGCCGTCACCGAGATACTGCCACTGCTCGAAGTGAGACTGACGTTGTCGATATGGGCGTGGATCTGGTTGGCGATCTCATTGTAAGCGGCAGCGGCACCCAGACTTCCGCCCCCGGAACCGGCAACGGCCCCGGCGAGGGATTCGATGGTCGACACATCGGTGGCGGACAATGATAGCTTCTGAACCGCGCTGACATCGGCAGTCCCGCCGATATGGGCATCGAGGGTCTGGTGAATATCATTCAGGGAGACAGAACCGGCCGCGGCCGCGGCAGCCGCACCGGAAACAGCCGCTGAGAGTGTTTGAAGCAATGCGGTGGAATTCGCGTTAACCTGCAGATTTCCATTGGAAGTCACCGTGCCGCCATCGATGGAGGCACCCAGATTGCGGCCGATATCATTGGTCGCGAATGCCGCGCCAACCGCCACGGTTCCGGCACCATTGACCTGACCCGACAATGACTTGATGGTTGCGTTATCGAGTGCCTCAACCTGCAGACTGGTCTGGGCACTGACGGTGCCACCGGCAATACTCGCATCGACAGTGCCGTCAATCTCATTCAGGGAAACAGACGCACCTCCGGCGAAAGTACCCGCTCCCTGGCCGGCGACGGTCAGATTTTCAATGACGGCCTGGCTGCTGGCAGTGATAAACACCGAGCCACCCTGGAGCTGAGAGACATCCGTACTGGCAGTTGTCGAGCCACCGATGTCGTTGGTGGCGATGGCAGCTCCTACGGCGACACTTCCCGCACCTGCAAGACTACCGGCCAGCGAATCCAGGTCCGGCCGGTCCATCGCAGAAACCGTCAATTCGCCGGTCGAGGTCAGCTGGGCGCCACCATCGACCCGTGCCTGCACAGTGTTGTTGATATCATTAAGAGAAACTGACCCGCCAGCAGCGAAAGTGCCAGCTCCGGAACCGCCAACAGTCACCGCGTCGATGTCTGCTGCGGCGTCCGCCCGAATCATGATCACCGGCCCGGTCAGGGTTGCTCCACTGACTGCAACGCCGATGCTGTTGGCGATAGTGTTGGTGGAAAGCGCGGCCCCGATCGCCGCGGAAGAAGCCCCTGCTCCTGAACCGGAGATCGCGATCAGCGTGGTATCGTCATCCGCAGAAACCAGGATACCCGTACTGGCGTTGAGCACAGCACCACCGGTGACTCGTGCATGCAGCGTGCCCATGGATTCATTGGTCGACCATGATCCCCCCAGAGCAAAACTTCCGGCACCTGCCCCACCGGCAGAAACCGAAGTAATATCAGCATTGGTATCCGCCAGTATCTCTATGTCGGGTGCGATAACCTCTGCCCCCTCTATTTCCGAGAGCACATCCACTGCCAGCGTGTTGACTGAGCCGGCGGCGCCGATCGCTGCCGTACTGGCGCCGGCCCCGGCGCCCGACACTACCACCAGGGTGCTCTCATCACGGGCATGGACTCGCACCAGGTTACCGCCGGTGATAACCGAAGTTCCCCCGCGGATTGCAGCGGTCACATCGTTCGAGATCTCGTTCAGGGAAACCGAGCCACCCGCTGCAAAAGTATTAGCCCCGGAACCCCCCACCGTGATGGCATCAATTTCGGGGCGTGACAGCGCATAGACTTCAACAGTTGGCGCATCGACCGTAGCGCTATCGATCAGCGCAGTGCTGTCCACCGCGATCGTGTTGGTGGAAAGGGCCGCTCCCACAGCACCAAACCCGGTTGCCGCTGCCGCACCACCGGTAATGGCGATAATTCGGGACTGATCATCGCTGCGCACATCCACCCGGGTTGCGCCGGTCACCGCAGCACCGGCCGAGATACGAGCTTCTATCGTGCCGGTGATCTCATTCAACGCCACCGATCCACCAAGCGCGAAGGTATCTGCCTGGGAAGCACCCACTGCTGTGGCGGTGATATTGGTGTCGGTGGTGGCGGAAAGATCCACCTCACCGGCAGTTGCCGTGACACTGGAACCATCAATGGCAGCCAGCACAGTGGACTGGATGGCGTTGGTGGTTACAGCCGCGCCTATCCCGAACTCGCTGAGTACCGTGGCACCACCGGTTATCCCCACGATAATGGAATCGTCGTAAGCGGACAGCAGCACATCCGCTGCAGCGGTTACCGTGGCACCGTTACGTATCCGGGAGGACACCTCGAATGCGACCGTGTTTCTCACCACGGAGCCGCCTACATCGGCGTATTCGCCACCTTGAGCAACACCAAAGGCGAAAGAGAAAAGATCGCCCTTGCCGTAAGCGGAAAGGACCACGTCCCCGGCAGTGGAGGTCACAGTGGCACCGTCGATTCCGGCCCGCACCGCACCATCGATATCATTCTGCACCAGCGCCACACCGATAGCGACCCAGGGGCCATCGCCCACCACATCCATGGTGGCGGAAATGGATAGCAGAAAAATCTCGGAAATACTTCGGGCATCCACGCGGACGTCACCGGCGCTGGTGACATCGGCACCCGTGCCGATCCGGGCATCCACCTGACTGGAGAGTTTGAGGGTGGCATCCTTCATTTGAAAAAAACTGCCGAAGGCTGGCAGTATGGCGGTGAATACGGCTTCGCTGCGGGCATCGGCCCGGACCAGCACCTCACCCCCGACGTTGACAGTGGCACCTTCGACGACAGCCCGCAGATTGTTATCGGCGGTATTGAGCACCGTGGAGGCCGCAATGGATTGTTCACCATCCAGTTCTGCATTGACCTTGAGATCCCGCGCTGCGGTCAGATCGGCTGCACCACGAACCCCCGCTGACGCATCACCGCCCACGAACAACAGACCACGGTCATTGGTCAGCGCCAGCAATGCGCTGTTACCCAGTTCCACATTGAAGGTGAAAGAGGTATCCAGGGTGGCATCCGTTTCTTCATCCGCATCGATAAGAATATCCCGTCCGGCATCGAGGGTGGCACCCTCCACCAATGCCTGGGTTCCCCAGGTCGTCGGGACCAGGGTATGGCTGTTTCCAGCTGCGGAACCGCTGTCTAGATCGATGGCGGCAGACCCGCTCATTGCATCGGAGCGACTGGCATGCAGACGCACCAGGTCGGCATCGGATGGATCCAGACTGACATAGTAGGTCTGTCCGCTGGTCAGCCCTCCAATATCCACAGGCGCAGGTGCACCATCGGGTCCCTTGTCGTAGATGACCGCATCCCCGGCGCTAAGCCCGTGGCCTGCACCCAGATCGATAGTGTCATCACCATTATTCACCGCAGTGGCGGGATCCAGGGTCGGGCCCTGGCCTTCCAGCGCCGAAGTGGCTGGATTGACCGGAGCCGCTGCAGTCAACGTGTCTGCCGCACCCCCTGTTCCCCCAACGCCACCGGCGTAAGCATTGAGCAGCCCGCCGATGCCGCTGCCCGCGCTGCTGGCAGCGGCGAGAATCTGGTCATCGATGAAACTCTGAACGCTGTCGGCATCATTCAGATCATTCAGCATTGCAAAGGGTTCAAAACCGAACACATCGAACTCGATGTCAGCCCGGATCGAAACCAGGGACAGGGAGGCCACCAGCCCCACACCGGTGGTCAGGCCCAGTCCTCCTACGAAACTGTCGGTATCAATCGCCGAAACAGCATTCACCCGGATGTCCCGGCTGGCGTTGATATCGGCACCATTGCCGATAGTCGCGCTCGTGTCGTTGCGAATCAGTTGCAGATCGATACCGCCGGATATACCGACGGCGGAACCATTGAGATTGGCTGCCGCACCAAAGCTCCGGGCATCGTTGGCTGCGGTGACGGAGACCGACTGCTCCACGTCGGCATTGCCCCGATCCTGATTGATCCTGGCATTGTCGGCAATGAATGCGTAGGTATCCGAGTCCAGAATAGTCGCCCCCACCGACCCGGCAATCCCGATGGCCAAACTGCCACCCCCGGCAAGCGCCAGATTGAAACTGGATTCCCGGGAAGAGGCCTGAACGGCGACACCCTTTTGCAGCCCCCGGGCAAAAACGGCGAAACGATCCGGATCCAGGGTATGGCCTTCGCTGCCGGCGGCTCCGGCACTGAGTTGAATCGTGTTCTGATTCAGCAACGCATCCAGGGAGGAGGCATGCAGGGTGATACGGGTCGGATCCGCGCTCACCCGTACGTAATATGTCTCCCCGCTGGTCAGCCCACCGATCGCCAATCCTTCGCCGCTCTCGTAGTGCACCCCATCCCCGGTGACCAGGCCATGGTTTGCACCCAGCAGAAGCGTATCATTCGCCTCGTTGATCTGAGTTGCGGGATCGATAGAGAAAACATCCCCCACCACGACGGTCACATCCTGGCTTCCAGCACCCCAGGCATCGACCTGGGCATCTCCGATAAAGGCGCGGGTATCTTTGTCGATCAGGGTGATTGCGGCGGAGGTACCCAGGCCCAGGGTCGAACCGAATGCGGCTGAACCTGCGATGACATCGGTATCCGATTGATCATCGGCCTGAACCAGCAGGTTGCCCCGGGAGAGCACCACAGCACCGTCATCCACGAAAGCATGGGTCTGGCTGTTGAGAGACAGGATGGGAACCGAACCAGAGAGGGCTATGCCCACATAGGGTATAGCGCCGCCCGCCAGGGCAGCCCCGGCGGCAACCGAAAGAACATCCTGCTGGGCATAGGCAATGACATCCACCGAGCCGACGGCGTTGACCGTGCCGGCGACAAAGGCGCGGGTCTGGTTATCCAGCAACGTCAGGTCCACGGCCGGCCCCACCGACAACACTCCGCTGCCTGCCACGGTACCGGCAATCCCCAGTCGCGATGTGTCAGTGGCGGCCACCAGCCGGACGGACTGATTCGCTACCGCACCGGTGAGGTCCTGATTGACCAGAGCACCGGCACCGATGAAGGCGTTGGTCTGGTTCTGACTGACCGCAGAGGAACCCGACAGCTGGGGTGTGGCCGCAACCGAAGCGCCCAGGCCAACGGCCAGGGTTTCAATATCGTCCCGGGAGACAGCGGTTATTCCAAGCCCCCGCATCAGACTGGTACCGGGTGTGGCACTGCGTTGCCGGGTCAATAATTCGTCGAACCCGGGAGACTCCACCGACACCGCCAGGCCGATAACCGCATTGGTAATCGCCTGGGCCGCCTGAATAATCGGGTTATCGAACAGGATACCCAGAACAGTGGCCAGATCCCCTCCCGGGGCTTCGATCTCACCGGGGGTGCCGATCAGGGGCTCCGCGGCAAAACTTATATCGAAAGTGCCATCGGCGGCATCGATGCCCACACCCTGGCCCAGTGCAGTCACCTGGGCAGCGGGTAAGGCACGGCCGGCATCGGTTCCACCAATATAGGCTTCGGTGAGTTTCTGCAAATTGGCTACTGCCACCGACGCACCGGCGGCAATCCCCCCCGCTGCATCCAGCGCCCCGCCCAGCAGGTCGATTTCGGTCTGGTCGTCGGCATTGATCAGTATATTGCCATCGGCGTGCAGTACCGCACCGCTGCCAGCAAAAGCCAGGGTCGTGGGAGCCACCAGATAAACACTGCCGGCGGCGGCGATGGCGGCGGATACCGCCCCGAGACCCAGTCCGGCAGATCCGGCCATGGAGGTGATATCCTCGATAGAGAACGCATCGATCGATATATTTCGATTGGCACTGGCGGTTCCGGCGATGGAAGCCTGGGTCTCCTTGGTCAGCGCGCCGAAATCCGCTCCGGCCCCGATTCCTGCCAGGCCGCCTGCAGCCGGCTGCCCGGCAGTGCTCAACACCACCGTATTGTTGTCCGCCCGTACCCGGATGGTCTGATCGGGATTGGCACTGGCCACCGTCTGATTGACCTGCGCACCGGTATCGATCAGGGCCCTGACATTGCCCACCAGGGAATTCAAGGCGATGGAGCCCGCCACCCCGGCAGCCCCGCCACCGGTTCCGCCAACGGCCTCAGTGGCGATAATCTGGGTGCCCTGAGCCCAAACGCTGAGAACCCCGGCGGTATCGACCTGGGCGTTAGTCCCGATACGTGCCCGGGTCAGGTCCTGGACGATATCCGCAGCCACCGAGGCACCCGTTCCGGCAATCAGACCAAATGCCCTGGCACCGGCCCGGGTGACCACGTTCGATTGCCCCCGTGCCAGCACACCGAGATTCCCTGCCACGACCAGACTGGCATTGTCCGCCACCTGGGCTTCGGTAATGATATTGCCCACGTTCAGGGCCACCGCTCCGGAAACCCCGACACCCAGCCCGGCTGCATCGGCCTGTGCCGATGCGGACAGCGTATGACCGGCATTCACCACAGCGCGTACGTCACCCACCAGGGTCACAGTCGCTGTGTTTGCTTCGATGCTGATGGCTGGCGCCACCACTATCGCACCACTGCCGATCTCCGCGCTGTTCTCCACGCGGGCGTAGTTGAGTGCCAACGCTCCCCCGATGTTGGCGACATTGAGTACATTACTCGCATCGGCATTGGAATCGCTGTCATTGCGAGCCGCCGTCTGGACCTGAATACTGCCGGCAGCATCGACGGTGGTGCCTGCCGCGATCCGTGCTGTCGTAGTTGCCCAGATCCCGTTAAGTGAAAGGCCTGCGGCGGCGCCCACCGAGGGAATGGGCACGAACTGAATCTCCAGATCCCCCAGTGCTATCGAGACCAGGGGGAAATCCACAGGGGCTGCACCCACCAGTCCGAACAACAGGTTTAAGTTTCTGGTGGTCTCCTCGTCGACCAGCAACGAACCCAGGATTGCCCCTTTCCTGCTTGCTGAAGCGTCGGTATCACCGGTGATCAGCGAATCCGCCAATATCTGCAGATTCCCACCTGTTGTCAGATCCCTCGCCAGCTCTGCCAGGGACTCATCCCTGCCAAAACCGAGCGCAATGGTCGCACCGAATCCACCATCTTCACTCTCGGTGTGACCTTGAGCAACGGTCTGGGTGGTTCCCTGGTGGTCTGCATGCAGCAGCAGATCCCCTCCTGTGGTCAGCGTTCCGCCGCCGCTGTTTGCCCGGGCTTCGGTACTGTTGAATGCAACATTCAGTGCCACCGCTGCATCGAGGGAGGCTGTGGCCTGCCCCGGGTCAGCTTCGGTACCGCCGGCTGTTGCGTTCGTGGAGGCGGTATTGCGACCGGCGGATTTGATTTCCAGATCCCCCACATCGGTCACCACCGCCGAACCCAGTTCGGCAAGGGTATCCTGCACCGCCACATTGATGGCGACAGAAGCACCGACGCCCAAAGTACCGTCACCCACCCCGGCCAGACCGGAGGCATTGGCCTCCGCCAGGGTCTGATGATCCCCATCGAGTATCAGGGATCCCCCTCCCGTCAGCGTCAGGTCAGCAGTATCGAGAACCCGGGCCTCACTGCTGCTTCGCATAACATCGATGGCTAATGCCCCGGCAACGCCCACTGCTTCATTTCCGGCCCCGGAAACGGCCTTTGCCTCTGCATCGTTACTGCCATCCCCGGCCATTCCCGTCTCAAGCCGGATTCCGGCTGCACTGGCCGTTCCGCCAATGAGTGCTTCCACTCCGGGTACCGCCACGTTCACAGCGGCCGCACCACCGATACCGGTCTGGGAATTTACCGCATCTGCATTGGCCAGCGCCTCACTGTCACCATCGATGAGCGCACGCACGGTCAGTAAACCCGTGGCACTGATATCCCCCGCAGCCCCCAGCTCTGCAGCGGCACCGGGTACCCCGATGTTGACGGCAAGCGCACCGGCAACCCCCATATCACCGTCTGCGGTGGCCAGTGATGGCACCGATGCCGGAGAGGTGATAGAAAAATCGGTGGATAGAAAATCCAGCAGATTCGATACCAGAGTGTTGGCCACCGGTGCGACAGGATCTGCCCCATTGGCTCCCGCAAACCCGCGGCTGCTACTGACAGCGTCGGTTTCCGCCACAATCAGTGCGTCGCCGGTGACATTCAGAGGACGTTCGATACCTGCATAGGCATCATCCAGAGCGATACCCAGGGCCATTGCTCCACCCATCGCCACATCCTGCCCCGTGGAGTCACCACGGGCGATGTTTGAGGTGCTTCCCCGCTGAACAGCCTGTACTGTCAGTCCGGCACTTGCCGCCAGCAGCGACCCTGTACCGATACGGGCGATACTGTCCGCATTCGCTACCGACAAGGCAAAGGCTGCTCCCGTGGCGTTACCCCCCTCGGCCCCGGCTTCGACCAGCAGACTGCGGGTATGTCCGCCATCCGCAATGACCAGCAGGTCTGCCACCCCAGACAGAACGGCACTGTCGGCTATCTCTGCACGCAGGGTCTGCACCGAAATATCGATACCCACCGAAGCGCCAACCCCCACACGGGGTACAGCAATGACTTCAGATCCCGCATCGCTGCCGCTGCTGGTCGTTACCCGGGCATCCAGCGAAACCGTTCCCGCACCCGTCAGGGTCACGTCGGCATTCCCACCTAGAATCGCTTCATAAGTACCCACCGGCACGTTGAGGGCAAATCCACCGGCTACCCCCACATCGCTCGCACCCGCACCGGATATGGCTGTGGTCCTAAAATCCTGGGATCCATCCCCGGTGGTGTTTGTCCCGATCAGCAGGGATCCCGCGGATACCGTCCCGTCCACCAGCGCCCTGACCGTTGCCACGGGTATGTTGAAGCTCGCCGCAGCGCCGATACCGGTTGCTGTGTCTACACTGCTGGCGTCTGCCAATGCCTCGGCATCAAGATCTGCAATCCCGTTGAGCGACAGACTTCCGGTTGTCGTGATACTGGCACCGGTTGCCACTTCGGCAATCGACTGGGGGGTCGAGACATTCACAGCCAACGCTGCTGCCACCCCCAGTTCGCCATCCGGAGTACTGTTCGACGGTAGCGAAAAACCGGCAAATGGTCCCCAGATGCCGGCAAGCCAGGCAGACTCATTCAACACCAGGGTTCCTACGGAATCCTGATCCGATGCCACGCCGTGAACTCCCGCTTCCGCCTGGGACAAAGTGCTCTCCACCAACGATGCATCCATGGATATGTCACCGGCCGCATTAAGGCCACGTTCCACTGCCACATGGGACCGATTGTCGCCAATCCCGAGAGCAAAAATACTGCCGACAACCACCTGGCTGCCGGCTGCCTGGCCATCGGCACCAGTGGTCTGATTGCTGGTCTGGCTCGAATCCATATCCAGCAGACCACCCAGGGTCAAAGCAGTACCGGTCCCGACCCGGGCTTCGCTGAGCCCATCGCCGATACCAATTGCCAGACCCGCAGCACTGGCCGTTCCACCGTCTGCCCCCGCATCCGCCTCAGTATCCACTTGATACAGACCCTCGGCCAGAATGGTCAAATCGTTGATATTGGTCGCACCCGCCCCGTCGGCGACCCCGGCCTGTGCCTGGTTGGTTGCCACCCCCAGAGCTAGGGAAGCACCCACCCCGATTTCACCGGAGGCTTCGGGAACCGCTGCCGTGGTCGTCAGGGCGTCATTACGGGCATTAAGCGTGAGGTTCGAACCTCCCAGATTCGGAGAACCGCTGCGCAGCTCCGCAATGGTATCGGTGCCGGCGATATTAATGGCGAGGGCTCCGGCAACGCCCACTCCACTGGCACCTCCCCCCGAAGTGGCTGCAGCATCGAAACTGTTGGACGTGGAACCATGCAGCGCCTCGATCAGTAGATCACCGGCAGCGAACACAGGGGTTCCCGACAAATAGGCCTCACTCAGTACATCCGGCGCATTCACCGCCACTGCCGCGCCGACGCCGGGGCCACCGTTCACGCCACTGGCATCGGCAGTCGTTGACACATCCGAATCGGTGCGGCTGCGCACCACCAGATCACCTGAAGAGGTCAGCGTGCCGGTGGTCGCTATGAACGCACTGGTATCGGTATCGGTGCTGCCCCAGGCAAAACTCGCCGCCACCGTCACCGGCCCATCTGCGGTGGCAGCCCCTGCTGCAGTCAGATCGGTCTGGGTACCGGCACTGTTGGCACTTGCTCCGTCCTCGGTGGAGAGCGCGCGGGTAGTATGCTGATCATTGGAGGATGCGATTACCTCCAGTGATGCGGATTGGAGCACCGATGCCGACCCACCGATCGAAGCCTCTGTCTGGCTATCCACGACAGATACCGAGACCGCACCGCCAGCGGTATTGGCTCCTCCGGCCGCCCCATTGGCAAAACTATCGACCACCGAGTTGTTGTCAGCCAGCAGACTGATTGCACCGCCGGCACTCAGCACCGTGGAATCCAACACCCGGGTACGTGCGGTGCTGTCGATGAGAGACGTCACATCCGCAGCATCGGTGTTCAGCGGACCCAGAGCAATGGAGGCGGCCTGGGCAATGGCCTGGATATCGGAATCCGAATGGAGGATCAATGAACCGGAGGCATTCAAAACCGATGCACCCTGGACGGTGACCTCAGCAGTGCTGGAAACATCGAGCAGCGCCAGGGCTGCCGATGTAACGGAGGCATCCAGATCGGTAGTTGCGCTCAAGGTTATATCACCACCCCGTACAGTGGCCCCGAACAGGGTGACATCGGTGGTGACATCCTGGTTCGCGGCCACCACCGCACTTGCTTCCAGCGATATGTCACCGGGATTGAAACCATTGTCACCATGGGTCAGCAGCGCAGATCCGCCACCCAGCAGGATATGCTCCGCCTGGAACAGCAGGGCGCCGGAATCGCCGGTCGATGCTCCGGCAAAGTGATCGGCGACAGCCAGTTCACGGGTAGAAACGGTGACCCCGATCTCAAACTGGATCGAGTCGTCCCCCGCCTCTCCAGCCGCAGTAATCGAAAGACCGGTACCCGGCGTGAAATCGTCGGCGAAAACCAGGGTATCGTCCCCCGCTCCCATCTGAATACTCAATGACTCGGTGGGTGCCAGAAACGACAGGGACTCCATGGTCCCGTTCACTGACCGCAGCCGCATGAATCCCGGATTGCCTGGATCTTCCTCCAGAATCAGCTGATCGTCGCCACCGGTACCAGCGATCACCAGGGTGGCCTGCACCCCGCCCTGCACCACCGGTTCCAGACCGGCAAAACGAATAGCGTCTTCGCCAACTCGAATTTCACCGGAGTCGGGGCCGGTGGGGAGATATTCAGTGTCTCCCAGAAGATCGTAGTGAAGACTATCGAATCCCCCCGAGTTGCCATCCAGAATGCCGGACACCCGTCCGGAAACACCGACGTGGAAAGTATCCTGGTTGTCTTCATCCCCCGTCAGGTTTTCGATACCGGAAAAGCTCACAGCACCAGACCGGCCGCTGTTGATTCCATCGACCAGCCACTGCCGATCCCCACCCCGCAGAATCAACTGGTCATCATCGTCCCCATAGTCATCACTGAAATCGACCCCAATCCCGGCAGCCTCGATATCCAGCGTGAGTCTGTCCGTGCTGCTGGACCCGGTAACCAGCACGTAGTCCACCCCGGCAAGCGGTCGTGTTTCCACCGTGATCGGGTGCTCGACACCCGTTTCCAGTACCAATTGATTCTGGCCCTGGATCTCCTCTACCCGCATTGTCAGCGGTGCATCATGATCTGCTGCGGCAATATGCCAGGGGGTCAAATCCGCAGAAAGCAACAATCGTGGCTCAAGGGTCTCGAAAAGAATTCGGCGTATATCGGCTGCAACGGGGTGTCGACGAAACCGACGGGAAAAAATACCAGGATTCCGGTCACGACTGCTCATGCGGGCGATGGGACGTCGACCGATGACTCGATCACGCAGGGTCCGGATTCGATTTGCCAGCGAAACGCTTTTTACTGACTTTTTCTGTGGTATTACCTTGCAAGATGCCATAACTATCCTTTTCTAAACACTCTACAGACGATCCTCACGACCAATACTAGCCTAAGTTGTGACTCGGTTTCGGGACTGGGCCGCAGAGCGTAGTATCCATACCAGGAAACATGCTGTAAACGCATGCCCGATTAAGGGCTGCGGCAAGAAATAAGTATCCCAATATTGCGCCAGATTTTTACTCAGATTCAAGGCGTTGAAAGGGGCGCATAGCTGTTCTATGTAACCCTTTCCACAACGCAGACGACGTACATGGATGGACTGGATTCACGCGAGGCAGGATGCCGGTAGTGATAGATGAGCAAAAAGACAAGTAAGATGGGATATTTTATTCTTGCCGCAGCCCTAAACCTCCGGGAAAAGCCATTACCACTGGTTCAAGACGGCAGATCGAGCCTCCCAATGCCCCGATTTACATAATGAAGTATACATAAGCTATTGTTTATGAATGTTATTTCAGATTCTGCAGCCGACCTGTTCCATCAACTCCTGCCTGAGATGTGCCAGGACGCCGGCATGGAACAATCCTTCAAAATGACAGCGGGCAGTGTAGTCAGCAATCGACTGTTGCTGGCAATTGACCGGAATAAAATCAAACCGGGAGACCTGATTCAACTGCTCGACCGGCTGGCAATGCCTGAAACCCTCAAATCCGACTTTCTCAAAGAGGTGACCGAAGCCAACAAAATAGGATTCGGCCTGGAAACCCGGGCCGAGTTTGTCACCATCAAGGTTTATCTCGAATTCTGGAGCCGATTGATTGAATCTCTGGACACAGGGGGGTCGCAGTACCAGCCCCAAACGCTCTTCATCGGCTATAAGTGGGACAACAGGCAGCCATCGCGCACCGCTGTTGACCGATATCTCTGCTATCCGCTTCTGTCGGTTACCGGTATTGCTCGACGGTCAGGACTGATATTGGGTGAAGACACCCCGGCCTCTCTTACCGGCGCTATCCAACAGCTTGTTTCCCAGGGCGCCTCCCGGTTGCAGCAAGATGCTTTCGTCTATTGCGAAGTTCGAGCACCCGGTAACAAGCGCCGGTCTTTCGACATCAATGTCTACAAGTCAGGTTTTTATGTCAGGGATGTTGCGGAGACAATCAGAACCATGGGAACCAGTATCGCCACCCCAACCGATACATTGGAAAGCCTGTTGGAAACCTGCGCCGATCACCGACTCGGACACATCTCAGGTGGTCGGGACCCTGAGGGAAACACCTTCGTTACTATTTATACGGAAGTGCCCGAGTCTGGGGAATAACGGGAGACACCGGCCTTGCTGTGCAAGCAGAGACCGATACCCTCCCGTTGGATAATTGAATGCTCCCCGGTTGAGTATTCGTGACGAGTCGTTTCAGTGGCTGACGACGGAATCATCTTCCTGGGATGTAGTGGTATCACCCCCATTCTCCGTCTCAATCCCAGGCGCAGTATCCTCCGCCGCACCAGGCATACGCTCACCGATAACCCTGAGATTCCCAAGCGAGTGCAGATGGAGAAATATCGTTTCAAGCTCGTCGCTGCGAAGCATACCCCCGATCTTGTCGTCCCCGAGTTCTTTGAGTCTGGCACGATTGATGACACGAAGCCCGCTCAACACGTGTTGCTCACCGCTTTGGCGGTTCAGCATTGCGTTAACAGGTTGTAACAGATCCAGCTCTTTCAGTTTTGCACAGAAGGCCAGCGTACGCTGGTGCTGCGCCTGGTAGGATTTCAGAAAGTTCAGTACCTGCTCCAGATAGGCGGTACGTTCCCCTTCGGAATCGAAAAGACGCTCACCCCGGCCGGCCGTATTGCAGCCCGAAAAACCCTCATCGATACACAATGCCAACTGATTGTCCGTACCGGTCTGAGAAAAGATAAATGGATACCGACGGACGAAAGCCGGGATATACCGAGCGTTCCATTTCCCTGCATCGTCCACGTAGAGATTCTGGTCTTTTTTGCCACCCAGAATAACCACCGGGAAAACGGTCTCGTCATTTCCGGCAAAAACGATGGCGTACTCGGAAGCCGCCAGCGGAAATTCTGCGGCCGTCAGTGGTACCGAACTGGCTGATTTTGCGAAAGCGAAGTCAGAGCCGGACTTGATGTAGAGTTCCTTGTGATTGGCAGGGTTAACCGGGACAGCATTGGTATAAAATAACAGCTGGGTATTCATTAGGTTCCTTAAAGGTCTATTAAGTTACAGATTTTGTTACCTTTCCTGAATTGCCAGAGCACTTGGTTCCAGCAAGGTACAACCATATTTCCCGTGGGTACTCCTCCGGTCCGAACCAGAATAGCCGGCTGCTCAAAAATACACAGGACAGCCCATCATCACAGATTCACCTCGGACTCGTCTGGCTGCATTCAAGTTCAGATCCACAACATGCAAAGAAGCGCACAGGGGTTCCATGCAATCCTTTCCACAACGCGATACCTGAGGTTGAATGAAGAGCAAGGCTGGCGATTTAATTTCCCCGAGGCTCCGGGGCCGGATACATTCAGGTCACTATCCGACCCGCTGCTCCCGGATTCTCACTGCCACAGGGTAAACCGGTGAATGCCTGGGTTCAAGGGATGGAACGATATACGCAAGCGTTTCCCAGGACTCGCTTTCCATGACTGGTTGAGTTTTCGCAATGACTGAACAGCATTTGAAGCGCAGACTATCGCCGCCCAACACCATAGAAGAAGGTTTAATCATGAGATCTAAAATCAATCGGAGAGTTTTTCTAAAATCATCAGTTGCCGCAGGGATGATCACCAGTACCATCGGCCTGGGGCTGCTGACTCCGCGGAGCGTAATCGCAGAATGGAACAAAGATGGGTTTACCGCAGATAACGTCAATGCCGCGCTCGAAGGTATCCTGGGGAGCAGCGACACCACCGCTTCAGACGCGATAGAGCTTAAGGCACCGGAAGTTGCGGAAAACGGCGCTGTGGTTCCAGTCACACTGAAGACCGGTCTCACTGACGTTGACTCGGTACTGATCTTTGCGGAAAACAATGCCACCCCCTTGTGCTGCGTTTATAAGCCCGGCAAGCGCGCCAGACCCAATGTAGCGATCAGAATCAAAATGGGTAAGAGCGGCAAGGCCATCGGCGTTGTAAAATCCGCAGGTAAACTCTATACGGCCAGTCGGGAAATTAAAGTGACTGCAGGTGGCTGCTGACAGCCTGACTGTAAATACCCTTTTGAATCACATCCCGACGAAAATACTCAAGGCAATCCAATGGCAAAAAAATCAATCAAACTTCGCGCAAAACAGAAAGGTGATGCTATTCAGGTGAAAGCCATCATCACCCATCCCATGGAAACAGGAACGAGAAAAGACAAGACCACCGGAGAAATCGCCCCACGGCATTTTATTCAGGAAGTGTCCTGCAAACATAACGGGGAAGAGATCATGTCCATGAACTGGGGCCCCACTGTCTCCAGAAACCCCTTCCTTGAATTCAGCTTCGAAGGGGGAGTATCTGGTGATGCCGTAGAACTGTCCTGGATAGATAACAAGGGAGGGACAGGCGCGGCTACGGCCAAGATCAGATAACAGGGTATGTGAACTATGAGCCGGATAGCGGATATGCACAGGGGTGAGAGTCAATGCCCGGCCGGGATGAATACCGGCAGAGGCAGGTTCTGTGCATTACTTTGCACTCTGTTATTCGTGTCCGGCACTCATGGAGCAGATCCAAGTGACGACCTGTTCGACCTGGCCGATCTTCGGGTAAAAATCAGTGAGGAACTGCATTCATCGATCCTCAACATCGGATAGATGGGTGCACCAAGTCGACCCACTGCGTCACCCACAACATACTCCACGGCACGCAGATCCTTGTGATAGATAATCGGCTCTTCCGGCACCTTCATAAATCTGCCAAGCTCAGTCAACGGCACAGTTCTTCCGTCAGGTGCGGCCCTGTTCGGCAATCTCATGGCTGCTTCGGCTGCGCTCTTTCTTGTTCAGCAACTGAACCTGTATTTCACCGTACCTGGACTGCTGTCGAACATAGTAGTGCCGCGCTATGCCGTTGAAGTCGAATGGCCGGGCAGTATCCGCATAGGTCTGCAGGGCAGTCACTTCCTCAATTCCACGGATTTGGTCCTGCTCAAAAGGTGATGGCTGTAGGTGCTCGACTCGGCTGTCCCTGGGGTACGCTGTCTATCAAAACGGCACTGGAGTCTGTAATCTGGTGTAAACCAGGCGGGTCAGTTGACTACCACCGGACTGGCCGGCTGCCCAAGCACCTGGATTCCGGCACGCATCCCGGGGGAGGTTCGGCCAGAACACGATCGCTTTCGCGGATACCGGACAACACCCTAACCTTCTTGCCTTCCTGCTCACCAAGCCGTATCACCCGCAGCCGGGTCACCCCATTTGAATCTACAGCAAAAACCATCGGCAGGCCTCCTTTTCGAACCACAGCACTGTCCGGTAGATACAGATGGCGGGTCCGGGGAAATCAAGCGAGGAATAATATCAAAAGCGTGATAGCAATACGAAGAGTTCGGTAACTTACCCCGCTTGGGCAATCTGTTCCGGAAGACACCGTAAACACCTCCATGCAGGCTTGGCTTTGACATCCCTGCCGAAGACACTTTCCTGGCGAGTTGAATACAACTCGATATGAAAAACGATAACGGGGCATGCAGGGAAAACGAGACGTTTTCTCGTGTTCTCTCCGGATGCCAATGGTATTCCTGTGGAAATCGATCGACTGAATTTACCCAAAGCTCTTTCGATGCACGAGTTCCGGGGGGATGTGCATCCCATCGATGATGTCGAGGTACTGATCACCAGGGGTTGTGGCACCGGATTCAGGAAGCGAATGGCCACTCGGGACGTCAGAGTGGTGACAACCAGTGAAACTGACCCGACAACCGCAGTAAAAGCTGTGTTGGCAGGTTTGTCCCTGCCAGAGGCGAAACCCCATTCTCATGCATCGCCAGAAGTTGAGAACAGGAGTTGAACACACCGGACATGCCCAGGATTATGATTCGCTTTTGTAGACCGGTTGCCAGTTGATACCATCGCAACAAGGTGGTAACACAACGATTTCATGGGCAGGTACCACACCCGGCCCAAGTCCGAACGCATCAAATTCCGTGTATCTCTTG